>DAOVZP010000138.1 GCA_030635045.1 Bacteroidota bacterium
GTTGCCGGTTTTAGTTTTACAGTATTACGGATCTTCAGTGTTTTCTGAAGCCAGTTAAAAAATCTACAGCCAGATTTGGAACCAAACAGGTAGAACATCATCAGTATCACCCAAAACCCAATGGATGACGGCATAATCAAATATTCAGGTTTTGTAACGACCTCACTATTTACAATGAGCGGTTCTACACCATACCTGTTGGCATAGTATACAAAGGCAAATTCAATCCAGCCGGTCCATATAAACAAACCGCCAAAGAGGCCAAGAAAAGTGGATTTTGTTTCTTTGTTGATGACAACACCCCAAACAACCAGGATAAAACCTATTATGCCTAAAATTATGGATGCATGATATATATATTCACGGCCAAATGTTTTCTCCATGATGATCATGGCTGCGTGGCCTAATGGCATTGTAAGCAATACGATCACAAAGGCCAGGATTCCAACAAAAGGCTTTTTTATATACATTCTCATTGAATTTCTACGGGTTAAACAAACTTTTCAATCAATTCTACCAGCCTGTGGGCGTAGCCGGTCTCATTATCATACCATGCTACAACCTTCACGAATTTATTTTTATCACCAAGCACAGCAGTGAGGCCGGCGTCGAAAATGGCGGAGTGGGTATTGCCAATGACATCAACCGATACTATAGGGTCTTCGGTATATTCCATGATGCCTTTAAGGTAGGTTTCTGAAGCGTCTTTAAATACTTTATTGATCTCTTCAGTGCTGGTCGGTTTTGCCAGGATACAGGTGAGGTCGGTGAGTGAGCCGTCGGGCACGGGCACGCGGATACCGGCACCCCCGAGGTTGTTTTCCAGGTGGGGAAAGATGCGTGTGGCAGCCTTAGCGGCCCCTGTGGTGGTCGGCACGATAGAGTATGCTGCTGCGCGTGCACGCCTGAGGTCCTTATGGGGAGCATCGAGCAGGTTCTGATCGCGTGTATATGAGTGCACGGTCGTGATGAAGCCTTTTTCAATACCCCAGAGCTTATCGAGGATCATGATGAGTGGTGCCACATTGTTAGTGGTACAGGAAGAGTTAGAGATGATCACATCCTCCCTGTTGATAATATGATCATTTACTCCCAGCACAACATATGGCACTCCGTCGCTCTCACCCTTGGCAGGTGCGGAGATGATCACCTTACGGGCACCGGCTTCTGTCACATGGCGGATGGCATCTTCTCGTGATACGAATAATCCGGTGGATTCAATGACCACATCGATATCGAGTTCTTTCCAGGGCAAGCTTCCGGGGTCTTCTTTCTTAAAAACCTGAATATGACTCCCATTGATCAGCAGATGGTCATCCCCCCAGGAGACCTCCCCGTCAAATCTTCCATGTATGGAATCATATTTAAACAGATGCCCGAGGGTGGCCGGGCAGCTCAGGTCATTTACCGCCACCAGCTCCATATTGTCGTTACCTGCCATGGCCCTGTATGTGATCCTGCCAATACGTCCAAAGCCATTAATAGCTACCCTGATCTTTTTCATCCTGATATTAATTTTATATGTTCCGCAAAAATATTGAATTTCACCATGCGTTAATACTTAATTCATCAGATATTGTTATTTTTGGCAAACTAAGACCGGTTGCTGGTCACTGGGTACTGGCTACTGGTTGGTAGCTGCAAGAAACCAGAGACTAGTAACCAGTAGCTATTTATTATTAAACAGATACACTAGAAATCATTAATGTAATTATCAAACAAATATTATGGAACACGTAAAGAAGTATATTGAAGAAAACAAGGACAGGTTCCTTGATGAGCTTTTCGGCTTGATCAGGATCCCTTCCATCAGCTCTGAGTCAGCCCGCAAGGATGACATGATGAAAGCTGCTGAGTACTGGAAAGAGTCGATGCTAAAAGCCGGTGCCGACAAGGCAGAGATCATGCCTACAGAAGGAAACCCGGTGGTTTATGGTGAAAAGATGGTCGATCCTTCTGCACCTACAGTCCTGGTTTACGGCCACTACGATGTAATGCCCGTCGATCCGGTCAACCTCTGGGAAAGCGATCCTTTTGAGCCGGTAATCCGCGATGGCAAGATCTTTGCCCGTGGTGCCGACGATGACAAAGGCCAGGCCTTTATGCATGCCAAAGCCTTTGAGCTGATGGTGAATACCGACACCCTTCCCTGCAACGTTAAGTTCATGGTTGAAGGGGAAGAGGAAATTGGTTCTCCCAGCCTGGGTAAATTCTGTGAAGAGCACAAGGAACTGTTGAAAGCAGATGTGATCCTGGTATCTGATACAGGTATGATAGCACCCGACATCCCTTCCATTACAACCGGCCTTCGCGGCCTTGCATACATGGAAGTTGAGGTTACCGGACCGAATAAAGACCTTCATTCGGGATTATTCGGTGGCGCCGTTGCCAACCCCATCAACATCCTTACAAAGATGATAGCATCCCTCACTGATGATGACAATGTTATTAGCATTCCGGGATTCTATGATGATGTGGAAGATATCAGTGACAATGAGAGGACAGAGATGGCCAAGGCGCCATTCAGCCTCGATGAGTACAAGAAAGCCCTCGACATCGACGAGGTTTGGGGCGAAAAAGGCTACAGCACCAACGAACGTACCGGCATCCGCCCTTCACTGGATGTGAACGGCATCTGGGGTGGCTATACAGGAGAAGGCGCCAAGACGGTTATCGCTTCTAAAGCTTATGCCAAGATATCAATGAGGCTTGTTCCTCACCAGGACCATATCAAAATTGCTGAGCTTTTTGAAAAGCACTTTGTATCCATTGCACCACCGTCTGTGAAGGTGAAGGTAACAGCCCTCCACGGAGGACAGGGATACGTCTCCCCCACCGATATGGTCGCTTACCTGGCAGCTGACAAAGCCTATACGGAAGTATATAGTAAGAAACCTGTTCCGGTGCGCAGTGGCGGAAGCATCCCGATCATCTCAACCTTTGAGGAGATCCTGGGCATCAAGTCCATCCTCATGGGCTTCGGACTGGAGTCAGATGCTATACACTCACCCAATGAGAACTTTCCGCTGGAGCAATTCTTTAACGGGATAGAGACGATACCGTATTTTTATAAGTATTATGCGGAAATGATGAAATCATAAAACTCTAAATCCTAAATCTCTAAATTCGAAACAATATACAAATCTCCAAATTCAAAATTCAAAACTGTTTTGGATTTGAGATTTGTGTTTTGGAATTTGTTTCGTATTTACAAGTTTAGGATTTCTTGTTTATAAGAAACCTGTTTCCTGGATTTTTTGGTTCCTTTTCCATCAAGGGAAAAGTACATAAAATACTATTGCTTGATCAACCTTTGAATAGAAGTTCCATTTCCATCACGCAAATGCACAAAATAAGCACCTTTATGCAGCGAGCTGATGTCAATGGTTGCTCCGGAAGTAACAGACCCGTATAAGACCTCCTGTCCATTCAAATTGTACATCCTGAATTCTATGGATTCTGAGGATGATGACCGGATAAAAACCTTTTCCCCGGCAGGATTGGGATAAACCCGGATGGTTGCGCCCTCGCTTAGCTCATTTATATCGGTTTCGAGGATAGTAAAACTCTGCTTTGCAGCAAAAGGGGATCCGCTGTAAGCCTGATCAATCGACTGAACACTCCAGTAATAGGTTCCTTCCGGCAGGTTCATGATCATCCTGGACACTTCAGTATTTGTGTTTCCGATCGCCTGGATATAACGAAATCCGGTTTCAGCATTTGCCATAGGGGAAAGCACATCGCAATCGCCTGAATGGGTCCCGATACGCAGATTGTAATTCAGTCCGTCCTGCGGAGTTTGCTCATCCGTGGCTTTGTCCCAGGAGAGGATCACATGACTGCCTCCCACCATTGATTCAAGGTTATCCGGAGCTACAGGCATGGTATTCATGATGTAATTATTATCCCCTGCGGCATTTCGGTAAAATTGCGAGAAGGGTACTTCCTCCGGGGTCAGCCCTGTGAGCAGGAAGTCGAGATCACCATCGTTGTCGTAATCTGCCCATGCGGCACTGCACCTGATGGCACCGGCTAAATTTGCCTGAGGTTCCGACAGAAATATTCCTTCCTGGTTGTAGTAAACATTTGTTATACCACCACCACAGGAAGCATTTTTTCCACAAGCCAGGATGTCCATGTCACCATCATTATCATAATCACCCCAATCGACAGAACTAATGCCCAATCCCGGCAGATAAACCAGGTAAGGCGCAATATTCCCATCCCCCAGGTTTTCATATAGCAGAAGCCTGGGTTCCAGGAAAATATCATATCCGCTAACACATATATCCAGATCTCCATCCTTGTCAAAATCAATCCAGTCGACTGACCCTGAAAACAATCCTTCCATATCCAGGTTAGCTGTGATGAATTCACCATCCTCATTCAGGTATACTACGGTAAGATAGCCCCCGCCGGTATCACCAATCAGTAACAAGTCCAGGTCACCATCGTTATCGAAATCGCCCCAGGCAGCCCTGGAGTTTTGCAGATGTCCGAAATCCTGCTCAATAAGATTAAAGCTACCATCTATATTCTCATAAAGGCTTACTGTCCAGTTACCGGTGATGAGTACATCCAGGTCACCATCATTATCATAATCACCCCAGGCAGTGTGGCCATAACCAATCCCGGGGAAGCCTGCATCATATTCAGTAAATATTCCATCATCGTTTCTGTAGATCAGGGAGATATTTCCTGCATCATATGTTTCTCCGGTAAGCAAAAGGTCAAGGTCACCATCATTATCATAATCGCCCCATTCCAGTGAACCATCTTTTACGCCTTTGATTCCGGCCTGAATGTCAATAAAGGTCCCTTCCCCATTCATGTAGATCTGTGTAAGATGATCACCGGCTGTGGTGATCCCGCAGACGGCCACATCCAGGTCGCCATCATTGTCGTAGTCTCCCCAGGCCACATAGCTTCTCCCCAATCCGGTGAAGGATGAGGTAATGGGTTCAAAAGGCTGGGCAGCGAGATCAATGGCCATGACAACAAAGAGGCCAATGATGAGAATAGCAATTTTTTTACTTTCCATATATTTCTTTAAAGTTTTTCTTTCCTTCATCCAGGAACTTAACAAATGCATCCACATCGAGATCATATGCCCTGGGTTTGGCAAGGATCTCTCCATCAAGGCCAAGTAGTAAATAATATGGTTGAGCGTTGATGTTGAAATTATGGATCTGCAGGTCGGCATAGATCTTGCCCACAGTTTTCTTAAGTTTTCCATCTGCACTGGAGAGAACCCATTCTTCTTCCGGAACCGCGGTCTTATCATCAATGTAAAGCGCAACAACAATATAGTCTTCCTGCAAGCGCTTCAGCACTTTTGTGTCGGCCCAGACATTGGCCTCCATCTCACGGCAGTTTACGCATCCATGTCCGGTAAAATCTATGAAGAGCGGTTTGTTGAGTGTTTTTGCACATGACAATGCCTGTTCATAATCGAAATAGCCTTCAA
>DAOVZP010000260.1 GCA_030635045.1 Bacteroidota bacterium
GGTATTTTGATGTTGGAAATATCCTTCGGTATGGCTGGCCAGAGCACTGGATAGAGACATTGCATTCACGGATTATGAAACTGCACCTGAAAGAATACAGCAGGGATATAATGTTTAACGAAGGTGTGCGCAAAGGATTCAGCGTGGAATTATCGGAGGGTGATAATAATTGGCCTGTCGTAATGAAAGCACTCAATAAAATAGATTACAGAGGAGAATGGATAACGGCAGAAGTAAAGGGAGGTGACAGACAGCGTTTGCTTGAGGTTTCTCAAAGTATGGATAAAATAATTAATCCAAATTAGAGCTGCTTTGACTCAGGCTGTATAACCACCGATTATTTAATGTTAGTATTCAATGCTGATGATCATATTATTTCTTATTAACTTCAGAACAGCTGACCTCAGGAAGATTAAGGTGAATGAGTTCAGTTATTAATTTATTGATATACAGAGACATAAAATTTATCCTAAAGATAAGTCATTTTACTATTTGGGGATTTTAAAATGATACCTATTTTAGTGAAAAAATCAGTATTATGCCCCAAATTAACTTACCGTTTTTCCCTGAAGACATTACATTAATAAACAGCCAGGTTGGGTTCCAAAAATTCAACAATACAGTTTACTATTTTAATGGTTCAATGCCTATTTACCAACATCACGAAGATGACATAAGAAGCTTTCGTTTATATACCAGTCAACTGGTTATTAACGGGAACGTGACCCAGTCAGAGATAGTAAGGGCATTTGGGGTAAGCCCGATAAGCGTAAAGCGTTGGGTAAAGCGTTATAGAGAACAAGGGGCGGAGGGTTTTTTTTTGTAAGAAAGCGGAAAAATACTGTAATGACCGATGAAAAGAAAGCGGAAATACAACAACTATACAGTACTGGCCATACAAAAGAAGAAATATGCAAAATTACAGGGATAAAGCCGGAGACATTAAAGAAATCGATACAGTTAGGGAAGGTTATACTTTCAAGGTACGAAACAGGGGAAAAAGAAGAAGCATTAACCAAAAGCACACGTAGCGTACTTGATGACAACCAGTTGATGGGCAAGGCATGTATAAATGTCCTTGACCGTGTTTTGTCCAGTAAAACAGGAGTGCCATCCCCTGTTGAATTCAAAGGGCAAATTGATTTGCATCAGGCTGGTGTATTATTGTCTTTACCAGCCCTTTTAGCCAACGGATTATTAAAATACGAGGATGATTTTTACCCTGACACGGGATATTATTCCTTGTCAAGCGTGTTTATATCGCTTGCATATCTTGCATTATTACGGATAAAGACCTTAGCCCAATCCAGTAGCATTCCCTCGGGTGAATTGGGAAAGGCCATGGGTCTTGACCGGATACCGGAGGTAAAAACACTAAGGGAACGCATAGCATTATTTTGTCAAAAGGCAGATATTGAGCATTGGGGACGAAAACTCAGCAAAGACTGGCTTGAATCGCACCCTGCATTATCCGGGATATTATATATTGATGGCCATGTGAACATTTACTACGGGCAAAAAACCAACATGCCCAAACGTTATGTAAGCCGTTTGCGTTTGTGTATGAGCGGGAGCACGGATTACTGGGTAAATGATTCTCTCGGACAACCCTTTTTTGTTGTAAACAAAGCCGTGAACAGCAGCATGATCGAGGTAATAAAGCGAGATATAATCCCCCGTTTGGACAGAGATATCCCTGATCAGCCTTCAAATGAAGAATTAGAAGCGGAACCCAAATTGCACAGGTTTATGCTTGTTTTTGACAGGGAGTGTTACAGCCCTGATTTCTTCCACGATCTTTGGGAAGAAAGGATTGCCATTTGTACATACAATAAAAATGTAAAAGACAAATGGCCGGATGAAGAATTTACCAGCTATACTGAAATGGATCAAACAGGGAAAAAACAACAAATGGAATTAGCCGAAAGAGGTGTGTTGCTCCAAAATAAAGGCAGTAATAAAAAAATATGGGCAAGGGAGATCAGAAAAAAATTGCCATCAGGTCACCAAACCTCCATTCTTACAACAAATTTTATGCTTTCAACCATTCTAATCGGTATTTACATGTTCGCACGGTGGTCTCAGGAAAATTTTTTCAAGTACGTCATGGAAAACTTTGGCATAGACACACTTGTCAGTTATATGAGAGAAAAAATAAGTGATACCACTTTACTGATAAATCCCGAGTATCGCGACATGGAAAACCAACAAAGAAAACTGGTTTCAAAGTTGAATATCCGAAAGGCCAAGTTTGCCACAATGCTATTAGGCCAGGATCCAATAGAAAAAAACAAAATGGAAGAATTCCTTCGTAAGAAAGCAGATCTCAATACCGAGATAACATCTTTAGAATCAGAGATTAATCAGATAAAGCAAAAGAAAAAGCAAACCCCGCGGAAAATACTGTTTTCTCAATTACCGGAAAACCAGAAATTTGATAATGTAATAAACCAAAGAAAACTATTTCTCGATACTGTAAAAATCATTGCATACAGGGCGGAAACATCCATGGCCAGTATAATAAAGCCCAGTATGTCACATCCCGATGAAGCCCGTAAACTGTTACAACAGGTTTACAAAACCGATGCTAATATTCATCCTGATTATCAGCGAAAAATATTGACTGTGGAACTGCATCGAATGAATTATTGGAAGGATGATAAAATTGTGGATGAGCTTTGTCGTCAATTAAATGAAACTCAAACAAAATTTCCAGGTACAGATTTGACTGTTTTTTATAAATTGGTATCATCTTAAAATCCCCTGAGGTCAGTTGTTCTGAAACTATATCCGGAGGTTATTCCTGATAAAGTATAAATTTTAATTAATAAAAAGGAGGCATTATGTATTCAAAAACATTTTTCAAAAGAGCATTTTTCTTTGTTATTATTATACCTGTTATTTTCATCATAGGCTGTCAAAATAAATCGGTCGGACAAGACGAGTGGCAAAACCTTTTCGATGGTAAAACACTGGATGGGTGGAAAATTGTGGGTGGCAAAGCTGACTTTTATGTTGAGGACAGCATGATCGTTTGCAATACGAAACTGGATATTGACGGCGGTTATCTGGTTACGGAAAAATCGTATGATAATTTTATTCTTGAGCTGGATGTAAAAATTGATACATCTCTCAATTCCGGTGTGCAGTGCCGAAGCCAAAAATGGGAAAGGGACACAATCACAACCTACCTGGCCGGTGATCCTGATGGTACAGTTCATCAATCCAAATGGGAAGCGGGTTATGTGTGGGGTTATCAGATTGAAGTGGATCCGAGTGACCGCGCCTGGTCTGGGGGTTTGTACGAACCCGGGAATCGTGGTTGGATCGTTACCCTGGCAGGTAATGAAGCAGCACGCAAATCTTTCAAGCCAATGGATTGGAATCATTTTAAGATCATAATGAACGGCAGTAAAATACAAACCTGGGTGAACGGTGTAATAGCGGTGGATATAATCGATGAGATGTCCGCCTCCGGTTTCCTTGGCTTTCAGTTTCACAAGGCGTATCGGGAGTGGCAGGTGGATAAAAAAGTCTTATGGAAGAATATCAGAATTAAGGAATTGTACCGTCTAACTTTATTATGTGAATACTATGAAGCAAACAATAGCGATTGCCGTTTGGATCTTACTGGTATTTCTTTCAGTGACACTACCTGGGACCCGGGCACAAGCCCAGGTTGTCGTAAGCGGGAATCAACCTGCGCCCCGGCGCGGAGTCTACGAAGTCGTTTTAAC
>DAOVZP010000163.1 GCA_030635045.1 Bacteroidota bacterium
CAGGTTCTTTAGTTCCTCCAACATTTTCTTTCTGGAAGTAATATCCACCATTACTCCCCGAATTCCTGCCGGTTGCCCGCTTTCTACAATCCCGCTTGTATATATCAATGCCGGGAAACGTGTCCCTTTTTTCGTTTTACAGATCACTTCCTGTTCCTGGTAGCTTGTGCCCGAATGTACGATATTGCGGATATCATTTTGGTTTTTCTCATGCCCTTCGTCGATAACATCATGAAGGTAAAGGCCTTTGTCGATGTCTTTTTTAGTGTAACTGAACTTCTTTAGAGCAAGCTTATTCACGAAAGTCAGTTTCCCGTCAGGGTCAGCTTCAAAAACAATTTGAGGCAGAAGGGCGGCGAAATCCTGGAATTTTTTCTCGGTCTCCAGTACCTTTTGCTGAAGAAGTATATGCCTTCCCAGCTCGGTGATCTTTAGCTCAAGCCTCTTATTATCAACAGGTTTTAGAAGATATCCCTCTACTCCGAGGTCGATGGAACGGATGAAATAGTCTGCTTCCGAATGCCCCGAGATCATAATCACTTTTACATGAGGGTCAAGCTCTTTGATCTTCCTGATCATCTCCAGCCCATCCATTTCAGGCATCATAATGTCTGTGATGATAATATCAGGTTTTTTTTCTTTGAACATCTTAACACCTTCACGGCCGTTTGCGGCAGTGAAAACCTCAGTTACAATGCTCCTGATAAACTCGGCGTATACGAACAATGAGAGCCTGTCGTCTTCTACAAGTAAAACTGATAATGTGAATTTACTCATGATGGGAGCATTTGCCTGAATCCAGAAACAAATATAGTAAATCGTAGAGACCGTCAGCTACGTAATACTACTTAGAGGAAATTCCGTATTGTCAAATAGTGGTTTTTTCTTAGAAAAGATGTATTTTTACATCACCAAGGCACTAAAACATTCATTATAAGTTGTCAGAAGGGAAATAGTAATGAAAAAAATAAGAATACTTATCGTTGAAGATCATGAAGTTGTGATCAAAGGGATTAAAACTCTACTCGAACCATACGATGACTTGGAGATTGTTGGTTACGCCCTTGACAGCGAAGAGGCGATGCGTAAAACAGAAGAATTACGTCCTGATATTGTCATAATGGATATAAACCTGCCTGAGGTTTCAGGGATCGAAGTTACAGAAATGATCACATCACAATATCCCCTTTGCAAGGTGATATATTATACTTCACATGTAGATGAGGAAATGATCACCAGGGGGTTTGAGGCCGGTGCATACGGATATGTTCCCAAGAACTTCAAGCCACAGGAGCTGATCGAGGCTATCCATATGGTTAATGATGGCCAGAAATTCATGAAAGGGATCGTTAGTGAGAAATTTATATCCAGCTACCTTAAATCCGAGAAGGAAAAGAAACTGAAGCAGGACATACCGCTCTCGGAAAGGGAATTGGAGGTTTTAAAGCATATGAGCCTTGGACTGAGTAATAAGCAAATTGCTGATAAGCTCTTTATCAGTATCCGAACGGTTGAAACGCATAAGCATAACCTGATGAAAAAGCTGAATATCTATTCTACGGCAGAATTGGTTATCTACGCGATCCAAAACAACATTATTACGATCTAAGTCCAGAGCAACTACGTGTTTCTACGTAGAGAGCTAAGTGTATTTTCGTATATTTTATGTGGAATAAACTAATTGACGGGATACTTCTTTCTGTTTACATTTGTCCCGTAATCGTATCGTAATTTATTAGATTTGGGTTTTGTATTCCGGGGTCTCTCAAGGGCCCCGGAATCATTTTATATACGATACTTGAGACTCGATACTTGATACTCGATATTTAGCCGGCTTCAATCCTTATCAAATAATCCCCTTAGGTATTCTCCTGTGTAAGAATCCTTGTTATTGACGATCTCTTCCGGGGTTCCCTCAAAGACTATGGTGCCGCCCTTATCGCCGCCTTCAGGTCCAAGGTCGATGATCCAATCAGCTGCCTTGATGATCTCCTGGTTATGCTCGATGATCAATACGGTATGGCCGGCATCCAGCAATGCGTTGAATGCGTTCAGCAGGTTGTTTATATCATGGAAATGAAGCCCGGTGGTAGGTTCGTCAAAGATAAACAGGGTAGGGGCTTCGTGGCTTCCCCTTGAAAGGAAAAAAGCGAGTTTTATCCTTTGGGCCTCGCCACCGCTCAGGGTACTTGATGATTGTCCCATCCTCAGGTAACCCAGGCCAACTTCTTGTAATGGCTTAAGCCTGGTAATGATCCTTTTTACGGCAGCGGTATGCTTCGGAGTACCTTCGAAAAATGCCACAGCCTCATCAATAGTAAGATTCAGAATGTCACTGATATTTTTTTCCCTGAACTGTATTTCCAGAACTTCCTCCTTGAATCGTTTTCCGGAGCAATGATCACATTTGAGGTAGATATCTGCCATGAACTGCATTTCTATCTTTACCACACCCTCGCCTTCGCATTCCTCACATCTTCCTCCGGGCACATTGAAAGAAAAGAAGCCGGGTTTATAGTTTCTTACTTTGGCGATCTGCTGATCTGCAAAGAGGGACCGGATGTCATCAAAAGCTTTGATATAGGTTGCCGGATTGGAGCGGGAAGATCGCCCGATCGGGTTCTGGTCAACAAATTCAAGTGCATGCACACGGTCGATATCGCCTGATAAACGCAGGTACTTGCCGGTCCTGCCTGCATAACCACCATAGCGTTTCTTCAGGGAGGGAAAAAGGATATTGCTTACAAGGGATGATTTTCCGGAGCCGCTGACCCCGGTAACCACGGTCATAACATTCAAGGGAAATGATACATCAAAGTTCTTCAGGTTATTTTCCATCGCACCATGCACCCTGATGAATTCTCTCCATTTTCGACGCTTTTCAGGTGTGCTCATCTTTAAGCTTCCATTCATATACCTTGCCGTCAAACTGGCTTTGTCCTCAAGAAGTTTTTTATAGGTCCCGCTGAACATCAGCTCACCACCCATACTGCCGGCCATGGGGCCAATGTCGATAATATGATCTGCCGACCTGATGATATCCTGATCGTGCTCAACAACAATTACAGTATTGCCCAGGTCACGCAACTGTTTCAGGATGTGGATGAGCCTGTATGTGTCGCGCGGATGGAGGCCAATGCTGGGCTCATCAAGGATATACATGGATCCGACCAGGCTGCTGCCCAGGGAAGTGGCCAGGTTGATCCGCTGCGATTCCCCACCGGAAAGTGAGGAAGAAAGCCTGTTCATATTAAGATAACCAAGCCCGACATCAGCGAGGTATTGTAAGCGATTGCTGATCTCAATGATAAGGCGTTTACCCACCTTCTGGTCATGTGATCTCAGTTTCAGGTTCCTGATCTTCTCCAGCAGAATATCGACTGGCATCATAACGACATCGCTGATTGTCATGCTGTCAAGCCTTACATAATTGGCATCTTTGCGCAACCTGGTGCCATTGCATTCCGGACAGGTAGTTTTTCCGCGGTAACGCGATAGCATCACCCTGTACTGGATCTTGTAGGTTTGCTCCTCCACCTCCCTGAAAAAGTCATCCAGTCCATTAAAGTATTCATTGCCTGTCCATAGAAGCATATATTCTTTATCGCTTAGCTCGAAAATAGGTTTGTGGACAGGGAAATCAAATTTATGTGCATTGGAGATCAATTCTTGCTTCCATTGCCCCATCTTTTCACCTTTCCAGCATGCAATGGCATCCTCATATACCGACAGTCCTTTATTGGGGATGACAAGGTCGGGGTCGATGCCGATTATACTTCCGAAGCCTTCACAGGATTTACATGCTCCGTAGGGATTATTGAACGTAAACAGGTTAACCGAAGGTTTCTCAAAGCTGATCCCGTCACGCTCAAAGCGGTTCGAAAAATGCTTCAGGCCGGATTTACTGCCTTTGATATCTACTGTGCAACTGCCATCTCCTTCATAAAAGGCCGTTTGTACAGAATCAGCAATACGGGTCTGCAGATCAGAATCATCCCGGTGGGTGATGATCCGGTCGACAAGCACAAAAATATCTTTTGCTGACTTGGGAATATTGTTTAGTTCAAAGGCTTCCGTGATCTTTATCAACTCTCCCTTAACGACAATCCTGCTGAAGCCCTGCTGGTGCAATACGTTCAAATGATCAATAACGCTTCTGTCTTGTTTTAACAACAGGGGCGCCATGATCCTCACCTCCGTGCCTTCAGCGTGGCCAATGATAAAATTCGTTGCATCCTCGACACTGTGCCTTTTAACTTCTTTCCCCGAAACCGGAGAATAGGTCTTTCCGATTCTGGCGAAAAGCAGTTTCAGGTATTCATATATTTCTGTGGAAGTCCCAACGGTAGACCTGGGGTTCCGGGTGTTTACCTTTTGTTCGATGGCTATGGCAGGGGAAATGCCGGTGATCATATCCACTTCAGGCTTGCTCATCCTGCCAAGGAATTGCCGTGCATAGGAACTCAGGCTCTCCACATAACGCCTCTGTCCGTCAGCATAAAGGGTGTCAAAGGCAAGGGACGATTTCCCTGATCCGGACAGGCCCGTGATCACGATGAGCTTATTCCTCGGAATCTGTACATCGATATTTTTCAGGTTATGGACCCTGGCACCCTTGATAAATATGTATTCTTTCGGATCAGGTGTTTTCATGTAGTACTTAAGATGAGCTGTGTGTTAAGGAATGTGCAAAAATATTTAAAATATTTGCTTTCTGACCTTATTTGGTTATATTTGCATAGTATTTGCAACAAAATACACAAAGTAAAGTATAAACATACATTCACCACAGCCTTTTCAAAGGTTTAAAAACAGGAGACTGACTATCGAATAGAAATTTACCCTTTTTAACTTAACTAAACTCTAAAAAGGGAGGTCTATGAAAGCCTGTAAAGCTAAGGATAGTCAACTTATCGCTGAATATTTGGACGGTAACCAGAACAGTCTCGAAATCCTAATCCATCGTCATAAGAACAGAGTCTTTGCATATATCTTAATGGTTGTTAAGGACAA
>DAOVZP010000259.1 GCA_030635045.1 Bacteroidota bacterium
GCCTGGATACAGGATTTGCTCAATGCAGTTGGCATCCGCCCCATTAATAACATTGTGGATATCACCAATTTTGTGCTAATGGAAACAGGGCAACCTCTGCATGCTTATGATACTGAAGCCATCGAGGGTGGTAAAGTGGTCGTGAGAAAGGCACATAAAGGTGAAAAGTTTATTACCTTGGATGAGGTAGAGAGAAAACTCAGCACTAACGACCTGATGATTTGTGATGCAGAACATGGTATGTGTATTGCCGGAGTATTTGGTGGTGAAAAGTCAGGCGTTACTGACAAAACTGTCAATATTTTTCTCGAAAGTGCACATTTCGACCCTGCTACCATCAGAAAGACTGCAAAATTGCATGGCCTCGCCACCGATGCATCTTTCAGGTTTGAACGTGGCTCAGACATTAACATATGCCTTTACGCCATGAAACGGGCTGCTCTGCTGATCACAGAACTGGCAGGTGGTACTATTTCATCAGAGTTTGAAGATATCTACCCGGCCCCTGTTGAGGGCTGGAACGTAGATGTAAAATACAGCAACATCAATCGCCTCATAGGACAGGAGATCAGGAAAGAACTGATTGACAATATCCTCGCTGACCTCGATATTGAGATCATCAAAAAAGAAGGGGATACTTTTAGTGTCAGGATACCAACCTGCCGCTATGATGTTCGTCGCGAAGTGGATATCATTGAGGAGATCCTCAGGATATACGGCTATAACAATGTTGATTTCCCCCACGGGATACGTTCATCTCTTGCCCATCACCCCAAACCTGATCCGGATAAACTGCAAAACAGCCTTGTTGAGCTGCTTACCGGTATGGGATTCTCTGAGATCATGAACAATTCTCTCATGAAAGCAGCATATGCTGAAAAGTTTTCCGCCTTTGAAACAAGCCATTCGGTTCTTCTGGAAAATCCGCTTAGCAATGATCTGAACGCTTTGAGACAAAGTCTTCTTTTCGGAGGACTCGAAAACATTGCCTTCAACCAGAACCGAAGGATCACCGATATTCGTTTCTTTGAGTTTGGGAAAATCTATTCCAACAATCCCGCAAAAGAAGCAAAAGCTCCACTGGCGGGATATCACGAAGAAAAACGGCTGGCCCTGCTTATCTGTGGCAGGAAGTACAGGGAAAGCTGGAATACTGCAAATCAGCCTTCTGATTTCTTCCAATTAAAGTCCGTTGTGGATAATATCATTCTCAGGCTTGGAATGCATGCAGCCAACATGGATACCGGGGAGGCAACCAAAGGGATTTTCGCCGAGGGAATGAGCTACCTTCTGGACGGGAAGCCGCTTGTATCCTTTGGTAGTCTTGACTCCGCCTTTACAGATGGATTCGAGATCAAACATGAAGTGTTCTATGCTGACTTCTCCTGGGATATGATGCTAAGTATTTCACGTAAAAATACCATTACATCACTTCCTGTACCAAAATATCCTGAAGTCAGACGTGATCTGGCGCTGCTCATTAATAAAGATATCAGTTTTGAACAGATCAGGGATATTGCCATGAAAACCGAAACCATCCTGCTCAAGTCTGTTGGCTTGTTCGATGTTTATGAAGGTAAAAAAATCGGGAAAGATGAGAAATCATATGCCGTGAGTTTTATCTTCCGTGATGAGGAGAAGACCCTCACTGACAAAATCATTGACAAAATAATGAACAGGCTGATCACTGCATTTGAAAAGCAAATTGATGCCAAAATCCGCTAATGATCCTGTATAAAAAAATAATTTAACCAAAATCAAATGAACGAAAAAAAGGTAGTTTATTCTGTTACCCCAATGGGTGAAAAATTTGCACTTCCACAGTCGGAAGAATACGGTCAGGAACTTGAAAGAATTGAAAAACTTGTGCAAAAAGCAAAAGCAAAAGGTCAGGAAATTGTTGTAGTCATGGGTGTTGGCTTTGTTGGAGCCGTGATGGCCGCTATCGTAGCCGACGCCAAAGATGAACAGGGCAACAATACTAAATTTGTGATCGGTTGTCAGCGGCCCAGTGTACGAAGCTATTGGAAGATACCCATCCTGAACAAGGGTGTTTCCCCAGTTAAGGCCGAAGACCCTGAAGTAGAAGAACTTATAGAAAGATGTGTTATACAATCAGAAACTCTTGTGGCTACTTATAATAGCGACTGTTTGCAATTTGCCGATTGCGTGGTGGTGGACGTACAATGCGACTACTCTAAAAATGATTTGGGCAACATGCGTTCAGGTGAAGTAGAAATGGCTGCACTGGAAGCCACAGTGAAAACCATCGGGGAAAAGATCCCGGCAAGCGCCCTCACCCTCATCGAAACAACAGTTGCTCCGGGCACTACTGAATTTGTCGCCTGGCCAATTCTGAAAAAAGCTTTTGCCAAAAGAGGAATGAAAGAAACTCCTTTGCTTTCGCACAGCTTTGAGCGTGTGATGCCGGGTAAGGAATATGTTAGCTCTATCCGTGATTTCTGGAGAGTATGCTCAGGATGTAACGATGAGGCGCGCGACAAGGTAGAAAAGTTCCTGCACGAGATCCTGAACACTGAGGAATTCCCCCTCACTGTGATGGACCGTCCCATTGAATCTGAAACCACCAAGATCGTAGAAAACTCATACAGGGCCACCATTCTTGCTTACCTCAATGAATGGAGCATCTTTGCTGAACGCAATGGTGTTGACCTGATCAAGGTGATCGATGCTATCAAGGTACGTCCGACCCATAGCAACATGATCTTTCCCGGCCCCGGGATCGGTGGTTATTGCCTTCCGAAAGACGGTGGCCTCGGCTACTGGGCATATAAGCATATCCTTGGATTTGATGACGGTGACAACATTTTCAAGATAACCCCTACTGCCATCGATATCAATGATACCCGCTCACTGCATGTGGCCACACTTACGCGCGATGCACTCCGGAACATGTCCCGGTATATTGCCGGATCCCAGGTGCTGCTATGCGGTGCCAGCTACCGCCAGGACGTGGGCGACACCCGCTACAGCGGAAGTGAAATGGTGGTCAGGAAACTGACTGAAATGGGTGCCGACATGCATGTGTATGACCCTTATGTCGACAACTGGCATGAATTTGAAACACAGGATGGCGAGAGTGCCGAATATTCATGGAAACGCTTTTTTCGTAACCAGGAAGGACTTAATGAGATGGTGGTTGAAAAAGATCTTCAGGAATCGCTGAAGGGCATGGATGCCATGATCCTGGCAGTACCTCATGAACAATACATGAAACTCGATCCTGACCAAATGGTAGAATGGGCAGGAAACCCGATCGCAATTATTGACTGTTTTGGCATACTGAGCGATGATCAGATCAGGCGATATTTTGAACTCGGATGCGAAGTAAAAGCTCTTGGAAGAGGACATATTCAGCGGATTAAGAAGGAAGTCGCTAAATCGAAAAAATAAGGGATATCGAATATGAACCTCCCTGCAGCAAGCAGCGGGTATCTCATAGGAAGATTGGGTTTTCAATACGCCGTAAACGGTGGGGAACCGGGTTTACGACCTTTGCAACCCCTAAAGCTTCATGCGAAAGCGGTCAGCGAAGCCAATATGACCCAGGAGATCCCCCCGAATCCTCGGGAGGATCAATTCGGCTTTATATTTTCTATTCACTTCGCTCTTGAAAATTTAGTTTCATTGAGTTAAATTTCCGTAACTTTACATATTATTTTATAAGTAACAGCGTTACACAGTGGCTGAAAGCATAGCGAGATGGATATTCAATCAATAA
>DAOVZP010000289.1 GCA_030635045.1 Bacteroidota bacterium
AAAACCTGAATGTTCTTGATTATGATTACTATTTCAGGGTCACCGAGAATATACTGAATGGAGTTGCCTCAGAAACCTTGCTGATCATCAACGAGGTCATCGACAATGGCTTCGACGGACAGCATTTCATCATCGGACTGGGCGAACACCTGCGAAACCTGTTGGTATGTAAAGACCCTGCCACCTCCGGGCTTCTTGAGGTCAGCGATAATCTCAAGAAAAGATACCTTGACCAGGCCGGCCTGTGTAAAACGGATTTCCTTCTCAGGGCCTTAAGCATCAACAACCAATATGATGTACAATACAAAGGCAGTAACAATAAACGCTTATTGCTTGAGCTCTCCCTGCTCCAGATGTGTGGCTTGATGGGATTTCCCGCGCAGCAAACAGTGCAGGGAAAAAAAAGTAATAACCTTCCCCCGCCCGACAGCTCTCCCAGGCCTCCTGTAGCTGTGGCACCTGTTAAAGAGGAAAAGCCAAAGGAGGCGGAAGTCAGTAAAGTTAAAGAACCCGAGAAAAAATATGACCAGGATGACTCCCTCACCGAGCATCTGTCCATAAAAAAGGCGTCAAAGATCCTCAACGGGGATGGTGAAAACGACAAAGTAGCCAATAAGATACCGGAACCAATAAACAAAACGCTCTTTAGCCGTGAAGATCTTGAATCTGCCTGGAAGAAAGGCATTCCCGGGATCTGCAGTCATTCCGCAAACCTGCTTAGCAGCCTGAACAATAAAAACCCGGTGCTTAAAGAAGATTTCGCGCTTGAGGTCACAGCTGACAGTAAAGTCCTGGAGAGTGAGATCAAAGGGCTTCTGCCCAAGATCCTCGCATATCTGAAAAAGGAACTCAATAACGATTTTATCACCGTCAGTATCATCCTGGCAGATATCAACGAACAACAGGACAAGGCATACTTCCCCGATGAGATCTACAAAAAGATGGTAGAAAAAAACCCGGAGATCAAAAACCTCCGGGATCAATTAGATCTTGAAATTGACTTTTGATAAAAGGGTTGGCAACCCGACCGTCAACCGCCAACCGTCAACCGTCAACCGTCAACCTATTCTACTGTTCCAACAACGGATTCTTCACATTCTGCGAATTATCTGACGGAAGAAGGATCACCTCGACATGATCCACGTTAAAGAACCTGTTTGCAGCATCTTTCAGGCTTTCTTTCGTCATGCTGTTCACCATATCGTCATATTTAAAGATCCCTTTGGGGTCTCCCTGATGATAATCCAGGTTTTTAAGCATATTCAGCCAGAAGTTGTTTTGTTCGAGCCGCTCCGCCCTGGATTTAAGCAGGTTTTCTTTCACACCGTTGATGTCTTTATCCTGTGGGCCTTCGGCTTTCAGTTTCCCGATCTCTTCAAATACTATCGCTTTCAGCTTATCTACATTTTCGGGATCACAGTCGAAGGAGATCCTCACAATATAGTGTTCCCAGGGATAATGCACCTGCCTGGGGCTGACACGAACACCGTAAGTACCCCCTTGTTCTTCGCGGATTGTCTCCGTATAGCGGATGTCAAGGATATCACAAAGTGTCGATAATTCCATTCGGGCCATGGCGTTGTCATAATCATAAACACTGGCGAAATTGATGCTGACAGTCCCTTTCGGCACTTCCATATCCCTTATCACTGTTTTCTCGACGGTACCATCGGGAGGCCTCACACCGTTATCTTTCCATGTTTCATTACGTTTCACAACAGGAAGTCCGCCCAGGTATGTCAGGATATATGGTTCAAGCTCTTCAGTGTTTACATTTCCAACAAAGTAGAACGTAAAGCTGCCTGGATCGCCGAACCTTTCATTATAAATATAGAACAGCTTTTTCAGGCTTATCTCATCCAGCAACTCAACAGTCGGTGGCCTGACTCGCGGATTATAATTCGCCATGGTAACCATCAAAGTATCCTGCAAGGCTGAAGAAGGATTGTTGGCCCGGTTGGATAGAATACCTTTCATCATATTCTGATATGAATTATATGCTGTTTCATCCTTGCGTGCCTGTGTAAAGTACAGATACACGAGCTGCATCATGGTTTCGAAGTCCTCCGGTGAACACTCACCATTAAAGCCTTCGGATGTTTCACCTATGTATGGCCACACACTTACGACCTTTCCTGACAGCTTTTTCTGGAGTTCAATTTCATCAAAACTTGCCAGTCCGCTCATGTTGATAACACCGATACTGTTCTGGGCCGATATAAGGTCATCCAGGCCATAGAGGCTGGTTCCACCAAAGCTGTATGCGCTCATCAGGATCTCATCATCCTTGAAATTGGTAGGCTTGAAGATCACCGTAACACCATTTGACAGCTCCCAGCTTGTTGTACCCAGTTTTTTATCCTTGCTTTTCTTTTCGATGGTACCCGGTGAAGGTATTTCCGCTACCAGTGGAGCGTCAGAAACCTTGTCCACATAAGCTTCGAGATCCTTATTCCCTATCGCTGCAACCAATGCAAGCACTTCTTCTGTTACCGGCATTTGCACCTCTTCCGATTCCGGCCCTGCTATGGCTATCACACGGTTATCGTCGGTAATCCATTTTAAGGCCAGGTCATTCAGTTCTCCCAGCTCAATGCCGGGCAATACTTCATTAACGAAAGCAAAGTCGTATTCGATGCCCGGTACCGGTTCATCATTCAGGAAATGACTATAGTATTCCCATACATAGGTATCCGACTCCTGCTTGTCCTTTTCTTTATACTTTGTTTCGATCCCACTCAGATAATCAGCTTTGGCCCTTTCCAGCTCTGTCCCGGTGAATCCATGGATCTTCACCCTCTCATTTTCAGTGAGTACCGCTTCAAGGGCATCCATGATCTTATCATTTGATGCTATCGCAAAAGCGATATATGCATCTTTGCTGCGTACCAGATTATTATACATGGAAACTGCAAAAATAAATGGAGGATCATCCTGCAAGGTCAACTCTCCGAGGCGTGCATTCAGCATTATGCTGTACAGTTCCTGCACTATGCCATCACGGTAATAAGCCATATTCCTGGCGGGATCCGGATCATGCTTCCAATACACCTGGATCATGTTATATTGCGCCTCAGGGTCGGTCTCGATGCTCACGAATGTTTCCGTGTGATCTGGAACAGGGAAAACCTCCCTGGGTTTGGGATTCTCCCGTTTGGGGGCTTGAGAAAACAATGTGGTGATATGTGCTTCCATTTCAGCAGCATCAAAATCACCTACAGCGATCACAGCCTGCAGGTCGGGACGGTACCAATCATGATAGAACCTTCGCAGCTCCTCGTACTCACAGCTATCGATGACATCAATATCGCCGATCACATCCCTTTCGGCATACTTTGATCCCCTGAACATCACCTTCTGCGATTTTGTCATAAGGCGGAACATGGCGCCGCGCCGTGTTCTCCACTCTTCATGTATCA
>DAOVZP010000001.1 GCA_030635045.1 Bacteroidota bacterium
GATATTTGGGCATTATTTAGTAATCCGGCCCCAGGCACAGCAATAGAAAACGGCATGCTGTCATCAGGTAAGAGGTTAGTTCCCGATTCAAAACCCCATTCATCACAGTTAATGCTTACCTGGGCATGCAGGAATGCCTGAGTTAATAAAATAAGGATCAATAAATATGCCTGAGCCATTCGCATAATACAAAAATACGGGATATTTTAATACAGGCTTAACATCCGGATTGTTAGCCGGATAATGAAGAAACTAAAAGTGTTTTAACCGGCCTGTGCAGTTAAGGTCCTGGTGCAAAACAATGGCTCTGTTAAAATTAGTATGAAGGGAGGAATAAACTTTTAATGTATCTTAGTTTCCGAATATATACTAACCAACTAAATGATTATGAAAAAACTCAGGATTTTATTAATGGTGATCGCGGTCGGTATGCTTACTGCCGCAAATGTTTCAGCTCAGGACTATAAGTCTGACGACTTGCTCGGGGTGTGGCTGAACGAAGATGAAGATGCCCATATCGAGATCTATAAAGAGGGGGATCTGTATTTTGGCAAGACTATCTGGTATAAATTTCCCATTGATGATGAAACTGGAAAAGCTAAGTTAGACAAACACAACCCGGACCCGGAACTGCAGAAACGCCTCTCTTTAGGCATTATGCTGCTCACCGATTTTGAATGGGACGAGGATAATGAATGGGACGAGGGAGATATTTACGACCCCAAAACCGGAAAGACCTACAGTTGCTATATTATAATGAAGGAATATGACCTGTTAAAGATCAGGGGATACATCGGAATATCACTTATTGGAAAAACTACTTATTGGACGCGTGTGAAAGAGTAACCAGCATCCAGTATCCAGCATCCAGTATCCGGTATCTAGCATCCAGCAACCAGCCACTGTTAATAAATTTTATCCTCTAAGCATGACATAATTTATTACATTGGTGTACAATTTGAAAAATTTTATTTGAAGAAAAGGAAACCAATATTAATATTAGCGTTCTTTTTTGCAGGATGGATGTTCTTGCTCTATTCATGCCTTAGTGGCCATGATGATAAAATGAGTGACATTCTGGATGGTGATGAGCTGTTGCTTCAAGATCAAAGCATGCAGCGGATCCTTGATCGTGATACCCTGATTGCTCTCACTGATTATAACTCCACAAATTATTTTATTTACCGGGGAGAACCCATGGGTTATCAGTTTGAAATGCTTCAGCAATTTGCTGATTTTCTGGATGTAAACCTGAAACTTGTGATCAGCAGTGATATGAATCAGGCCTTCGATCTTTTGAATAATGAAAAGGTTGATGTAATCGCGATGGGACTGACAGTGACAAGCGACAGGCAGAAACTGGTTGATTTTACCCTTCCCCAGATTCAAACCAAACAGGTATTGATACAGCGTAAGCCCGAGAACTGGAGAAAAATGCGTACCTGGGATGAAATTGAGGATATGCTGATCAGAAATCCATTAGATCTGGCCGGCAAAGATGTATATGTACAAAAAGGAACTGTTTTTGCCGACAGGCTTGAAATCCTCGCCAATGAGATCGGGGATACAATCCACGTTTTTGTTGATCCGGAAAGGGAGGTTGAACAGCTTATCACGGCAGTTGCTGAAGGGGAGATCGAATTCACCATTGCAGATGAGCATATCGCAAAAGTGAATCAAAAGTATTATCCGAATATTGATGTAAAGACTGCAGTGAGCTTCCCGCAACATGTTGCCTGGGCAGTACGGCAGGGTAATGACAGTTTGAGGTTTGAGATCAATGACTGGATCATAGATTACAAAAAGAGTGTTGCGTCTCGCTATGTTTATAATAAGTATTTCAACAACCCACGTTCTGTTAACATCGCTCAGAGTGAGTATCATTCGATCGGGGGTGGGAAGATCTCACAATATGATGAGATCATACGGGAGTATAGTGCTACTTATGGCCTGGACTGGAGGTTGGTAGCTTCCCTGATTTACCAGGAATCACGCTTTCACCCTGATGCTACCTCCTGGGTCGGGGCTTTTGGACTGATGCAATTGATGCCAACAACAGCTGAAGCATATGGTGTCGACACAAATTCTCCACCGGCTGACCAGATCAGGGCCGGGATAGAATTCCTTCGCTGGCTCGACAAGCAGCTTCCTTCGGAGATTGAAGATCCGGAAGAACGCATACGGTTTGTAATGGCAGCTTATAACGTTGGGATTGCACATATTTATGATGGACGCCGCCTGGCAGAGAAGCATGGCAAAGACCCCAATGTATGGACCGATAATGTTGATTTTTTCATCCTCAACAAATCAAATCCTGTTTATTACCGCGATTCAGTAGTGAAATATGGATATGCCCGTGGTGAAGAAACCTATAACTTTGTGGTGGAGATCTTTGAGAGGTACGAACACTATAAAAAGGTCATCGAAAACTACGACTTTACACTTCAGTCTTTAGAATTTATAATTTGATATTCGTTGTTCGTTCTTCGTTCTTCCTACCTGTATTCCATCTCAAAGTGTTCAATATCCGCTTCTGTGAATTGCTCACCTATTATAACAAATCCGTGCCTTTTGTAGAAGGGTATGGCTTTCAGCTGGGAGTGGAGGTAGATTTTTTTATCTGTTGGAAGGATGTCGTTCAGGATGTCCTCAAGCAGGATAGCACCCAGGCCTTTATTGCGATGTGAGTTTAAGGTGGCAAACCTTTCCAGTTTGATGCCTTTGGATGTTTCCCGCCAACGGGCTGTGGCTACCGGAACACCCTCAACGCTCAGCAAATAATGGATTGCTGTTGATTCATACTCGTCATATTCCAGGACGGGATCAACATTTTGCTCCTCAACAAATACAGTCTGACGGATTTGATTGGCTTGTTTGCTAAGGTCAGGCTTTTCATTAATATTAAATGTAACGATATCAATCATACTGCAAATTTAGGAAAGTATCTTTATAAGACCAGTGAAATTGGTTCGTGGGACAGGGTGCCAGGTACAAGGATGAAGGATGAAGCCCCCATACCCCATCCCTCGTACCGGCATACTTATACAATTAGAAATATTAAAGATTATAAGTTTTATTACCCTGAGTTGTAACCTGGTGGAGAAGATTGCGTCAAAGATGCAGAAACATTCATTTACCATTTAAAACAAAATATTATGATTGAATTAACTCCAGTACTTGTCCTGCTTGTGATCTTCGGATTCATATATGGTATAGTATACCTGGGTGTCAGGAAAAAAGAAAGAATGACCATGCTTGAAAAAGGTGCTGACCCCTCAGCCTTTGAATATCTGAAGCCCGCTATGCTTGGTATTCGTTACGGATTACTTCTGATCGGTGTTGCAATAGGTATCCTGCTTGGGAATATAATTGAAGTAACAACTGCACTGGAATCTGAGGTTTCATATTTTTCCATGATCTTCCTGTGGGGAGGACTTGCACTTGTCATCAGTTATTTCCTGGAAAAACAACAGAGTAAGAAATAAGTAGGGATATCCAGCATCCAGTATCCAGTATCTAGTATCCAGTATCTGATACACAACACCACCAAATAAACTAAGAATTATCCTTTTAAACCAAAGGACTCAATAAGCTCATATTTTGGCCCATCGGGCAGTAAAATACTTTCGAAGAGGTGGAACTCATTCACCTCTTCTTTTTGTATGAACCCTTCTTTATTCTTATCGATTACTCCCTGAAAGAATTTCTTATCATCGAGGGATTTTATTCTTGCAACCGTTAGGTGTGGAACAAAATTCTGACGGCCCGTTTCAATTCCGATCACTTCCAGTTCCCTGAATACAGCTTTTGACAGTTGAATGATCTCATCATGGGGCTCCATGCCGAACCAGATCACACGGGGATTGTATGAACTTCCGAAAATACCTGTATCCTGCAGCACCAGTTCAAAGGGAGTGGCCCCCTTTGCCGCCTGCCTCAATGCTATGCTGATCCCCGGGATGTGGTGTTCGGGTGTTTCCCCGAAAAACTTCAGGGTGATGTGTATATTCTCTGGCCTCACCCATTTGATCTTTTCATCTATCAATGCCTTTTTTATTGCGTAATAACGCTTAAGAAAGGCTTCATCCGGGTGGATTTTAATGGCGGCGAACAGGCGTTTCATGATGATTCAAAGATAATAAATGAAAGGGGAATAATTTCGGTAAACTCATGATTCTTTAGTATTATTGTAAAAGGAATCATATCGAATTAAATTCAGAAACATGGCAAAGCGTATCAAGCGAATGCAGTTTGACCAGATCCTGGAACTGCTAAAGAGGGTAGACAAAGAATCGATCTATGAAAAAGTGAACAAGATACCTCAGAGCGATGATCTTTACAGGGAACTGGAGGCCTATGTGAATCTGAAAAGCTTTAAACGTGTATCGGTACTGGGGATCGATATTTACCGCTATGGTTTGTATAAGCATCTTGAGCAAACCATGATACCTCCCCTGTTTAAAATATTGTTCGATAAAACGATAAGGCTTTGCCTGGAAAAAAATCAATACGTATTTCAGCATTATACCAAAGAAAAAATAGAGAAAGCATTTATCAGCACCGGTGATGGCGGTTTTCTCATATTCGAAACCCCGCTGCATTCCCTGTTTTTTGCCATCAACTTTGAGATGATGGTGCGGACATTCAACGCATATCATCATTATCCTAAACTCAGGAAGGTAATAGGAAGTATTTCATTGCGCTATGCCGTTACTTACGACACCATTTTTTATTTTGAAAATAATTACTACGGCAGTGCTATCATCAACAATGCTCGTATCCTGGAGAAAGACAGCCTGAACCGCTGCCTTATCGATCAGCGCACCTATGAGTGGTTCCTGACAAATATCGATGGTATCGAGAACCTGCAGACCTATACCATTCACGATATTGCCAATATTTATGAGTTCACCAGGTACGATAAGAAGTTTATCAATTCAGGAGAGAATGACATTATCAATACCCGCATGTCGCGATATACGGGTGTCATTAACTCCGATATTCTGCGTATTGGCCAGATACATTCAAAGGAAATGCTGATGAACATCTTCAACTTGCATTTGCAGGTTACACTGTATGCGTATGCAGATGATAAGAAAGAAAGCAAACGAAGGATTACAGTTAGCTTAGGGAACCTGAATACATCCGGAATCTGATAGAGATCAACCCCTGAATGTAAACCTCCAATTCTTGAACAAAAACCGATCAACTCCCAAATTCCAGATCCGGGACAATATTATTCTGCTTTCTTAAAAACGATTTTCTTCAATGATGGATTCATCCAGGCTTTCCATAATTCATTAAAAGCTCCGAATTCATTAAACTGTATAAGATCCTTTTTGAGTTCAATTTCACGGGTTGAATACACTGTATTCCCCTCCTGCCTTAAACTTATGCTAAGCTTACCGATGGCATTATCAACAGTAATATCAACGGCAGGGCTGATAAGTTCATATCCGGCAGGCAACTGGATCATGTAATGATACTGCTCACGGATCAATTCCTGCAGTTTAACAGGTGTCTGCCTGCCTGTTTCAATGTATGTGAAACCCCAGGAGGAAATTCCGGAGCGAGAGGCCGGCAATTCCATGAAAACATAATCGCCGTATTCATCAAACACATCCCTTTTCACAATTTCCAGGTCAAAAATACTTTCATTCAGGTCAAGGTGTTGCAGTTTTACATTTTGGGTGCCACCGGCATACCTTTTGGCATATGCTGTATCAAGCGAAAGGCTGAAAAATGGGTTGGCAGCCCCCTTAAGGGTAATATTCAGGTTTCCTGTTAATTTTTCATTTTCATCGTTAATGAAATTTCCATGATAAATGATTTCTGCAGCTTTTGTGCCGGATTCATAAGTCTTCAGGCTTTCAATGGCAGCATCGAGGATCAGGAATTTCTTTCCTGACAGGCTGATTCCAAGGTCCTGGGATGAAATGTTGGTTGCAGAAAGGTATATCCGTTCACCGGGGCCAACCTTTACCTGAACGGCAAAATCTTTAAACATGTACAGGCTTCCTACTTTCCTGTCGTAGTATTTTTCAGGGATGATGGCCATCGGAACAGCACTGAGGCCTGCTTTCATAAGCAGGGTAGCCAGCAAAACAGTCTTTTCCAAAGGTGTACCGGCATTCGATTTCCAAACTTCCTCGGGTGTGCGGCATTTGAATCCTGTATATTTTAGATCAAGATTCCAGGTACCGATATCATTTACTACCAACTTCTGAATAGCCAGTGCCGTTTTTAGCTCATCTTCATTTTCTTCCTTTAGCTTTTTAGCAGCTGCCTCCATCGAAGGATTTGACTGATATGTAAAAGCCGCCTGGGCTATGAAGGGGAAATATGCCCTTTCCAGGTCCCTGGCAGTACTGAAGAACAATCGGGGCAGTAATTCGTAATCGGTACCCCATTCACGGGTATATGCCGAAAGCCCGCGAAAAGTAAAGGTGTAAACCTTTGTGTCTTTTTCCTGGCTTGTCTCCGCTGCAGTACGCAGATTCAGCATTTTGTAGTGTAGCTCCTGTTTGGCAGGAACACGGATAATGATCTGCTTTTCCTTTACAGGGACAATGTCCTTAATGACTTCCTCTCCCATGAACGTTTGCATGTATCCGGCTTTTGTCTTCAGGGTGTAATCCAGGTATATGGTAGCCCCCACCTCAAGCCCGGTATGTGTAATTACCAGTTCCCTGAGCTTGTTATAAGGGGCGGCATGTGCTGCTGCACGAGGCAACACCTCGTTAAAAGCATTCTCGGGTACTACCACCTTTTGGCCATCAGCCATGATGGTATAGGCTGTATTTATTTCTATCTCCTGGTATTCAGGATCGAATATGATAAATGTTTCACCATACAGCCGGTGAAAGCTCATATGGCTGAGCAGCTTCACCTCTTTGTAAGCCCGGTATTCAGAGCTTCCATCATCATGAAGCGTATATTCATGTACTACTTTGTTAAATACAGCATCGCCCTCCTGGGCAGAAATGTTCTGATAAACAAAAATCGAGAGAACGATCAGTATATATTTGGATATTGTTTTCATCATAGTATTCTTTGATCAGGACTAATTGAATTTGAGGATAACAGGTTCATTAGAGAACTTCTGCTGGGCCGAAACTGCTTTTCGGAAAGCTCCCCAGTCTTCCTTTTCATAAATCCTTTTGTTAAGTGTTATTTTTTCGTTCACCATCATGCCATTCCCTGATTTTGACAGCTTATAACTGCCTTCGAAGCCTGCAGGTGCTTCAGAAAATCCTTCCGCTTCAGGCAGGTAAACAGCTGTAACCGTGGCCGGGAGTTTGATGCTTTCATGCAACTCAACCAGCCTGGAACAACGGTCGCGGAAAGGGTATTTCCTGTCCTCTTTATCGACATTCCAGTACATATGCGACATTGCCCGCATGAAAATACCGGAAACAATAACCGGGGTGAAGATGATCTCTTCATCCGTTACCAGGGCAAAATCCGGAATGGTATAGCTGATCTTGAGTTCTATCGGCCCCGACATATAATCATAAGGCTTGCCATACTCGATGCCGGTGATCTCCATCAGGGGGTATTTCCTTTTCAGCTCCCTCTCCACGTTCTGGTCCCAGCTATTTTTGAATGAGCGGGTGAACATGCCACGAATGGCGCCATCGGATTGCCCTTCGGCATTCAATACCAGCCGGCCTTCCATACTGCCGTCTTTTTTGATCACCGAGCTTCCAGTAATTCTGAAATAATGATTTTCCGGGGGGGAGAGAGGTGTGATACCCAGGTCAGCTCCTTCCGGAACACCCAGTAAGTAGTTTTGCTGCTGTTCGGCACTCGACCACAATTCCCTTAAAAATGGTACCCAGGTGGGGTCAAGCAGCTTATACTCTCCATTTCTTAGTTTCACCACGGTAACACTGTGGTTGAACTGGTCGGCAGGAATATAGTCGATCCTGGAACCGGCCATGGTCATGGCGGGATAGGATTCGAACCCGGCTGCACGTAACATGGTTACCAGCATGCCTGCCTTGTCTTTGCAAACACCGCAACGATCAAGGAATGTCATATCCCCCTTATGTAAAGTGTATCCTTCGCCTTCACCCATGGAAACACCTGAATATCGGATCTCATCAGCCACCCAGTGAGTGAGCAGGGAGATGGAGTCCATCTCTGTTTTGGCCTTACCCTTCAGTATCTCATCTACCTTTTCTTTCACCTCAGGAGTCACGTCAAAGCTGCCATATTCCTCGTTTACATTGTAAAACCACAGGGATTTTGCATACCAGTCGGGGCTGGAGCTTATCAGCAGCTTTGTAGCAACATCTGAATAGGCAAGCATACCCTGTTCATATTTCATGGGTGTGATATTTTTCTTGCTGAAAGTATAGACCATCTTGCCATCGTCAAGCCATACAGATGATTGCAACTCTCCGTTGTAAACATCATATTGCACCAGTTTGCCTTCAGGCACTGCCGTGCGATACACTTTCTCAATGACGGGGTCCCTGCTCCAGAATTCAATGATATCGTAAAAATGCCCGCGCATTGGAGGGATGTACCTATCATCATCGTCACCGTAAAGCAAGGCATAGGTAAATCCTTTCCTGAAAAGAAATACCTCAAGGGCATCTCCCGGCTCAAGCCGTCCTACTTCGATCATCTTTTCTCTTGCACCCCAATAAATAGCCCGGGCAGGTGCAGGATAATCCATCACCATATTGATGTCAAGTTCTGATGTTTCACCGCTTTGCTTGTGGATTATCACTTTCCTGATCTCTACATAGGCCGACAAAGGGTCATAACCATAGGTAATGGTACTCAGGTCGAGCGCTCCTTTGGCATTCAATACCTTGTACAAGCGATGGGTGTAAACAAAGGTCAGCCCTGTTTCCTGCACATCGGAAAATGTACTGTCGAAAATGATAAGTTTTCCTGCACCGGGATAATCTGCGGCATCACCGGAATTCCTGATCAGTTCACTGACCGGGTCTGCATGGACTAAGATTGCAAAAAACAATATTGCAAACAGTCCTGATAGTCTTTTTAGCATAATTGGAAATATTTAATGGATCGGTAAATTTAACAATTATCTGTTGCCTGACCACCTGAAATCCATGTATTTTTTCTATTTTTGTGTTACTTCAATACTTTTTTAATATTACCCCATCATGAGAAAATTATCCTATTTAGCTCTTAGTATTTTTGCCGGTTTTATCTTGCTGAGTTGTTCTCAGCAACCAAAATCAAGTTGTGAAGAGGAGAGCTTTTCGTTCGCATTTATGACAGATATCCATGTGCAGCCTGAGCGGAATGCTACTGAGGGTTTCAGGGCAGCCATTGCTGAAGTCAATGCCCTCAAACCGGATTTTGTTATCACCGGAGGCGACCTGATCATGGATGCCCTGGGGGTTTCTTTCGATAGGGCCGACAGCCTGTATGCTCTTTATGAAGAAGTATCGGGTGATTTTAATATGCCGGTATATAATACCATTGGGAACCATGAAGTTTTTGGTATTTACGAAAAAAGTGGCATCGAGCCTGATCATCCCGATTACAGGTTTGGCATGTTTGAGAGCCGGCTGGGAAAAACATATTATTCTTTTAATCATAAGGGCTGGCATTTCATAGTGCTGAACTCAGTGCAGGAAACTGAGGATCGCCATTACATCGGAATGATCGATGAGGAACAAATGGAATGGATAAAAAGCGACCTGCTTGATGTGGATCCGGAAACCCCGATCGTTATTTCTACACATATCCCCTTTATCACCGTATATACACAGATTATTTACGGTGAATATGCACCTGAATATCATGGACTTGTTGTTGAAAATGCCCGTGAAGTGCTGGATATTTTTACCGGCCACGACCTGAAGATCGTTCTGCAGGGACACCTTCACTACCTTGAGGATATTCAGGTTTATGGCACACACTTTATCACCGTTGGAGCCGTTTCGGGCAGATGGTGGAGCGGCGCCAACCACGATGTGGAAGAAGGTTTCCTGATGGTGAATGTACATGGGGATGACTTCTGCTGGGAGTATGTAGATTTCGGCTGGGAAGTTGAATAAAAAAGGGTTGCCAACCTTATTAGGGTTGGCAACCCTAATATAAATTATTTAATATGAAGCACTTAAGTTCTTTTGTTTTTACTGCCATTATATTTCTATCCCTTTCTGCCCAGGAAATATCCTGGACCACTCCATTTGAAGCTTCCGGGGGCTTGCAAACTGCCACCTATGCTGAAGTGATCGAATATAGCAAACGTATTGCTGAAGCGTCTCCACAGGTAACTTATGAAGTTATTGGCATAAGTGCAGGCGGATATGAGATCCCAATCCTGATCATCAACAAAACAGGATTGTCAACACCTGCAGATGTCCGCGCATCCGGCGATGTGGTAATGCTGATAGAAGGGGGCATCCATCCCGGCGAAGCCGAAGGGACTGATGCTATCCTTATGCTGATGCGTGATATCGTAATCACGAAGGAATATGAGTCATTGCTCAACAATGTGACCTTTATATTTTTACCTGTCTTCAATGTGGACGGGCTAAACCGCTTTGGCCCTTATAACCGGATCAACCAGAATGGCCCGGAGGAGATGGGATGGCGTGCCAATTCACAAAACCTGAACCTCAACAGGGATTTCCTTAAGGCCGATACACCTGAGATGCATGCCTGGCTGAAGATGTTCAATACCTGGTTACCTGATTTCTTCATCGATTGCCATACCACTGATGGTGCTGATTACCAGTATGTGCTCACCTACGCCATGGAAGTGTTTGGCACCATGGATCCCATGCTCACACGCTGGCAGAAAAAGGACTTTCTCCCTTATGTTCAGGGGAAGATGGATATCTCCAACCACCTTATGTTCCCGTATGTCAGCTTCCGCCGCTGGCATGATCCTCAGAGCGGACTCAGGTCAGGCCCCGCCCCGCCCCGGCTTTCTCAAGGCTATACAGCCATTCAAAACAGGCCCGGACTGTTGATAGAAACACATATGCTGAAGCCCCACAAGGACAGGACTGAGGCTACCTATGCATTGCTGGTCTATTCAGCCGAATTTCTGAACAGGAATCCCGAAAAATTGAAACTGATCCTCAAGGTGGCTGATGAAACAACTGCCAATGCTGCCTTTCGCGACAGGCCATACCCCATTCGCTGGATCAGGGACGACAGCGACAGCGTGATGGTGGAGTTTAAGGGAGTGGAATATGATATCATTGAAAGCGATCTGACAGGAGGAAAGTGGTTCCAATACCATCCTGAAAAGCTTGTGACATTTGAATTACCGTGGTTTAACAGGTCTGTCCCTTCTGTCCTTGTCGATCTGCCTGAAGCCTACATCATTCCACAGCAATGGTATGAAGTGATCTACCGCCTGGCTCTGCACGGTGTGGAGATCAATTACCTGCTTGAAGACACAGATATCTGGGTTGAGCAATACCGTTTCTCAGACCCCAAATGGGGCAGAGGGCCTTATGAAGGTCGATTCACCATGAATAATATCGAATATGAAACCTTTCGTGACACGGTCAGCTTTCCTAAAGGATCTGCCATCGTTGACATGAATCAGCGTACCGCTATGGTCATTGCTAATATCCTTGAGCCCAAAGCACCGGATTCATATGTTTACTGGGGCTTCTTTTCAGCCATCTTTGAGCAAAAGGAATACTCCGAAACCTATGTGATGGAAGAACTTGCAAGGGAAATGATTGAAGCCGATCCTGAACTGCAAGCTGAATTTGAAAAGAAAAAAGAAGAAGAGCCCGACTTCAGCAAATCACAATGGGGCATGCTCAACTGGTTTTACGCCAAAACACCTTATTGGGATGAGAAGAAGAACCTTTATCCGGTGGGAAAGATTCTGGAAAGGCAGGATGTGGAGGACCTCCTTATCGAATGATGAAATAGAATAAAATGGTATGGGGTATGGGGCCTATTGATTGTTAATTCTGTATTCTGTATTATTGGAGTCCGGTAAAAATGTTACTTGTCACCTTAAATGCATTCAGCCAGAATCCGATGGTGTTTTAACCGGACACTAGTCATTCTGTATGATCAATTGTCAATATTATTTTAAATTGAACATCACATTGAATATTAAGAATTGACAATAATTCGGAATTGACAATTTATCCTCCCTGTCCCCCGTCCCCCATACCTCACACCCCATACCCCAAACCCCATTTCAGTCTTCTGAAACTTCCGTATTCACCCAAACATGGCTATACCAACACCAGCCCTTCCCGTCTTTTGAGGGAGCGGTAATGGTATATAATGATCGCCTGCCATCCAGCATATCGCGGGAAATAACTTTCAATCGCACGAAGTCGGGCCCTTCCTGCAGTTCCATGATGCAGTTGCGGTTGCCATCGACGAAACATTGCAGATTTTCGGCATCGATGCAATTACTATTCAGGGTGATCACCATCATTGGCGGGTTCTGTTGCATCACTACTCCCTCCGGCTCCTTGTTTATCACTTGCATGGGGTTCATCTGCGATTTTTGGATGAAGCCCTTGAGGGTGGCAAAGGGACCGCCCATCGGAAAGCGGGGGATCTCAAACAGGTTTGATTCTTTGAATAATACACCCGAATATTGTGCAGCAGCTGATATATATGCAGCTTCCTCCAATACTGCCTCAAGCACATCGTCATATTCACCGTATGGGTATGAATAAAGTACAGGTGTATAATCAAGATGTTCATTGAACAAGGTTTGAGCTGTAACAAGGTCGGAGATAAACAGGCTTTTACGTTCCTCGTCAGAATCAGCATCCAGAAAATGCCCGTGAGAATGCGAGTGGTTGCCGATCTCAATCCCCCTTTGTTGTGATTCCAGTATTTGCTGCCAGTTGAGGAAGTCCGGATTACCAACATTCGCAGTAGTGATGTAGAGTGTGGCCGGATATCCGAATTCTTCCAATAAGGGCAGTCCATTCTCATAAAAGGAACGATACCCATCATCTATTGTAAGCACCACGGTCCTGGGAGGTACGACGTCACCGTTGCGAATGGCATTAACGGCCATCCCCATGGTCCAGACGGTAAAATTGTTCTGTTTCAGATAAGCAAGCTGCTCCCTGAATACCTCGGTTCGAATGTTTGTGGAAGGGTATCGCTCATCACCAAAGCGATGGTACACAAAGCAAACAATTTGGCTTTTTTGATTGGCGGCCTCAAGAGGGAAGGGGGTTGCCGATAACAGCAACAGAATTGCAAGCACATATGCTGCAATAACATAACATGGGTTATGCCGGCCTCTAACCATATTGCTTTTGGGTTGTTATAAGCCTCCAATCAAGGCCTTTCTCCCAAAGATAGAAATAAATGGGCTCTGTTCAAAACGAATTTAGTAATTTTACTTGCTTGCTACTGGCAGCTTGTCACTGGTCACTGGTAACCAGTAGCTAGTAACCAGCAACCAGTAGCTAGTAACCAGCAACCAGTAACATATTAATAAAACCCTACTATTATGGTGAAGAAAGAGATCGGCATTTTAAGAAAACAGATCGAGCGCCTGGATGTCAAAGACTTTGACCTGGAGGCCTGGAAAAAATTCACTATTGTGATGCTTGCCCGCATCTTCGGTGATACTTCTGAAAAGATCCGGCAGATCGAAAGCATCGAATATGATTACTCTTCCTGGTCCCTGCGCGATACCAGCGGCTCATCGTCATACCTCGATAGTTGTAAGAAACTGGGCAGAAAGATCCTGGAAGCTTCTATTGAGGAGCTTGAAGCCTTTGGCCTTCCCGAAGAGACAGGTGAAGACGATAAATTCTTCCACATCATCATAGAAGCTCTGCAGAATGAACTTAAAGGCTCGCAATTCAGGGAGTTGAAGGATATTGTTTTAAAGACTGAGAAGGAAGAAGATATGAAGGATATGGTCAGGGAGATACTGAATAATTATGATACAGGTGTGCCCACAGATATCCTTACATCAATACTGACAGATACAATATTTAAACACGAATTATCACGATAAATAATGGAGACAGAAAAGTTATCAAAAGAAGAAAAGGCCAGGCTTATACTTGATTTTTTTCATCGCACCATGATGCACCATGCTCTTTGGTTTGCAGAAGTGCAGCATCAGATGGGCCGTGAAAAAGCATATAAAGCCCTTGATGCCGCCTGGCAAAAGAGTTATTACATTCAAATGAAACGCCTGGGCAAAATCCTTGGCTTTGAAAATGAGGAGGGTGTTCCAAAACCTATGCTGGACCTTCCGGAAGATAAGCTGGACGAGCTTATGGAAGGTTCCGCTATTAACTGGCTGGCAAATGACGGCGTATGGTTCCAGGCTGTGGAGTTTGAATATGGCATGAATGAAGCAAAGCGTTGCAACGATAGTGCATGGGCACAATTTTCCCCTTTTGAGGCATGGTCTATCAAGCGCATCCTGGGCTTACCGGAACAGGCCGGACTGGAAGGACTGAAGAGAGCCTTTCAGTTCCGTTTATATGCCTATGTAAATAAGCAGTCGTTTACCGAAGAAACTGAAAACAGCTTTGTCTTCAGGATGAACGAATGCCGTGTGCAAATAGCCCGTAAACGCAAGGGGCTGGATGATTATCCCTGTAAATCAGGTGGCCTGGTGGAATACACCACCTTTGCCGAGGCTATCGATGCCCGCATAAAAACAGAATGTATCGCCTGTCCGCCCGACCCCCATCCGGAAGAATACTTCTGTGCCTGGAAATTTTCTATCTAATTTCCTGATCCAGCATCCAGTAACCAGTATCCAGTATCTGTCAATTTATACTGATACATAGCGTTAATATCATATTTTTTCCTATTTTTGCCCCTCGTTAAAAGCAGACGATAATAATGTCAAAGGCAAAGAAATACAGGGAATATAAACAGCTCAACCTGACCGAAACCGGTAAGGAGATCAATAAGTATTGGGAGGATCATGAGGTTTTCAAGAGAAGCCTTGATTTAAGGAAAGGCCATCAGCCATTTATTTTTTACGAAGGCCCTCCTTCAGCCAATGGAAAGCCGGGCATCCATCACGTGATGGCACGTGCCATAAAAGATATATTCTGTCGTTATAAAACACAGAAAGGGTTCCTTGTTGAACGCAAGGCGGGATGGGATACCCACGGGTTACCGGTGGAGATCAGCGTTGAAAAAACCCTGGGCATTACCAAGGAAGACATCGGCAGTAAGATCAGTGTAGAAGATTATAACCAGGCCTGCCGTACCGAGGTGATGAAATATAAAGACCAATGGGATGAGTTGACAGTGGAAATGGGCTATTGGGTCGATCTGGATAACCCTTATATCACCTTCGATAACAAATATATTGAAACGGTATGGTGGTTGCTGAAGAAACTGTATGACAAAAAGCTCCTTTATAAGGGATACTCCATACAACCGTATTCACCCGCCGCAGGAACCGGCCTGAGCTCACACGAGCTTAACCTTCCCGGATGCTATCGTGACGTTAAGGATACTACTGTTGTTGCACAATTTAAGGTGGTGAAGGATGAAAAGTCAGACTTCCTCTTCAGGAACACTCATGGCGATATGTTCTTCCTGGCGTGGACTACTACAGCCTGGACACTTCCTTCCAACACTGCCCTGGCTGTTGGGAAAAAGATAAAATACCAGCTGGTGCAGACATATAATACTTATACCGGCCTGCCGATCACTGTGATTGTTGCCAAAGACCTTTTTGGCAGCTATTTCCCCGAAAAAAATGCTGAATTAAGCCTGGATGAATATGAACCGGGACAAAAAGCAATTCCTTTTAAGGTGGTTGGTGAATATAGCGGGGCAGAATTGGCAGGTATCAATTATGAACAATTGCTGCCTTATGCCCAACCCGAAGACGGGGATGCCTTCAGGGTAGTGACTGCCGATTTTGTTACTACTGAAGATGGTACCGGCATCGTGCACATTGCACCGAGCTTTGGTGCGGATGACTTCAAGGTAGGCAAGGAAAATGGCATTGGTTCGCTAACCATGGTCGACAAGCAAGGCAGGTTTGTTGAAGCCATGGGAGAATTTGCCGGCCGTTATGTAAAAAATGAATATGCAGCGGATTACGATCCTAAAAATTCTGCTGATCCTGTAGATATCGATATCATCGTAAAGCTCAAGAAGGGAAACAAGGCATTTAAAACTGAAAAATACGAGCACTCCTATCCACATTGCTGGCGGACTGATAAGCCTATCCTGTACTATCCACTCGACAGCTGGTTTGTTAAGACCACAGCATATAAGGATCGCATGATGGAGCTCAATAAAACCATCAATTGGAAGCCGGCATCTACAGGTTCCGGACGTTTCGGTAACTGGCTCGAAAACCTGGTCGACTGGAACCTTTCAAGGTCCAGGTTCTGGGGGACCCCATTGCCGATCTGGGTTACGGAAGACAGGACAGAGGAAATTTGCATCGGCTCAGCCGATCAGCTGAACGAAGAGGTTGAAAAGTCGATTGTAGCCGGCTATATGGATAAAAACCCGATGGCAGGCTACCGGAAGGGTGATATGTCGAAGGAAAACTATGATACTTTCGACCTGCACAGGCCGTTTGTTGATAATATAATACTGGTTTCACCGTCGGGAAAGAAAATGTTCCGTGAACCCGAGCTGATAGATGTATGGTTCGACAGCGGAGCCATGCCATATGCCCAGTTCCATTATCCTTTTGAGAATAAACACCTGGAAAACTACTTCCCCTCCGACTTTATTGCCGAGGGTGTTGATCAGACCAGGGGATGGTTCTTTACACTCCATGCCATTGCTGTGATGCTGTTCGATAGTGTGTCATATAAGGCCTGCGTTGCCAATGGGCTTGTTCTTGATAAGGACGGAAATAAGATGTCGAAAAGGCTGGGCAATGCTGCGGATCCATTTGATACGATCCAGCAGTATGGCCCGGATGCCACCCGATGGTATATGATGACCAACTCCCAGCCCTGGGATAACCTGAAATTCGATAGTGACAATATAAGGGAAGTACAACGGAAGTTCTTTGGTACCCTTTATAACACATATGTCTTCTTTGCATTGTATGCAAATATCGACGGCTTTGCCTATGCTGAGGATGATATTCCGGCAGATAAGCGGCCTGAGATCGACCGATGGATACTTTCCGAATTGAATACCCTCATTGACATTGTGGATGAGGCATATAATAATTATGAGTCTTCCCGTGCCGGTCGCGCCATCGCGGAATTTGTGAACGATCACCTCAGCAACTGGTACGTAAGGCTAAGCAGAAGGCGTTTCTGGAAAGGGGAGTACAGCAGTGAAAAGATATCTGCTTATCAGACCCTTTACAAATGCCTGAATGTGGTGGCCAGGCTTTCGGCACCCATAGCACCATTCTACACGGAACGCTTGTTCATCGATCTGAATGAAGTTACCGGAAAGGATAGCATGGATTCTGTTCACCTGACTGAATTCCCGGAGAAAGATGACAGTATGATCGATAAGGACCTGGAAGAGCGCATGCAGATGGCGCAGAAATTCTCATCTATGGTATTGTCGCTGAGGAAAAAGTCAAATATCAGGGTAAGGCAGCCTCTGAACAAGATCATGATCCCGGTGCTTGACGAAAAGTTTGAGAAACAACTGAAAGCTGTTGAAAACCTTATCCTTTCCGAGGTGAATGTTAAGGAACTTGAATACTTGCAGGATACTACAGGTGTTCTGGTAAAAAGTGTTAAGCCCAATTTTAAGGCCCTTGGCCCTAAATATGGCAAGATGATGAAGCAGATCGCTGCTGCAGTAAATGCATTCACACAGGAGGATATTGCAAAGATCGAGAATGACAAAAAGTGCATGATCGGGATCGATGGCCGGGAAGTGGAGATACTCTTAAGTGATGTTGATATTATTACCCGGGACATCCCCGGTTGGCTGATCAGTGGAATGGGCAATTTAACCGTGGCCCTCGACGTTACCCTGACGCCGGAATTAATTGAGGAAGGCATTGCCCGTGACCTCGTGAACAGGATACAGAACCTTCGTAAAGACAAAGGTTTTGAGGTTACGGACAAGATCATCCTGAAAATTAAAAAAAACAGTAAAATAAGTGAAGCAATCCAGAACAATTATGACTATATTTGTTCAGAGACCCTGACCGAATCACTTGATCTGACAGAAGAGCTACCGGAAGACCAAATTGTCCGGGTTGAACTTGCAGACAAGCTGGAGGCATGTATTATCATAGAGAAGGTCTGATTGTGTAATTCTAAATAATAGGAGTTATGGCAAAGAAGGAAAACAAAGACGAGAAAAAAACACGGTATTCCGATGAGGAACTTGCGGAATTCAAAGCGATTATTGATAATAAGCTGGAAAAAGCCCGCAACGATCTGGAGTTGCTTACCGAGGCATACACCAATGCCAATGAGCATGGTACTAACGATACTTCTCCAACCTTTAAGGTGCTTGAAGAAGGCTATCAGGTACTCTCTAAAGAGGAGAATAGCAGACTGGCAGCAAGGCAAAGTAAGTTTATTCAGAACCTGGAAAATGCACTTGTCAGGATCGAGAATAAAACCTATGGTATTTGCAGGGCAACCGGAAAACTGATCCCTAAGGAGCGCCTGAGAAGCGTACCCCATGCTACACTCAGCATTGATGCCAAGAAGAATCAGTATAAGTAATATTCCGGCAGCAATTCTCATTATTTATTATATACACTTCTGATAATCCGGAATATATTGTGAAAAGGTCTTATATAATCTTCCTTACAATTTTCATTGTATTGCTGGTTGACCAGGTTTTAAAGGTCTGGATCAAAACCAATATGTACCTTGGGCAGGAGTATTCTGTTATTGGTAACTGGTTCCTGATACATTTTACGGAAAATGAAGGCATGGCTTTCGGCATGACCCTGGGTGGTGGATTTGGAAAGCTTGCACTCAGCATCTTCAGGATAATTGCTATCATTATCATTGGATGGTACCTTTTCTATCTGTCCCGGATGCGCTCAAACAAAGGCCTGATCTTTAGTATTTCACTGATCTTTGTCGGTGCACTTGGCAATATTGTCGATAGTGCGTTTTATGGCTTGCTATTCTCACAGAGCAGCTTTCATACCATTGCAAGCTTCTTGCCTGAGGGCGGAGGGTACGGAGGGTTCCTTCATGGTGAGGTTGTCGATATGTTCTACTTTCCTATCCTGTATGGAACCTATCCGGAGTGGTTTCCATGGAAAGGTGGCGACTCATTTATCTTTTTCCGTCCTGTTTTTAATATTGCCGACTCGGCTATAACCACAGGAGTGATCATACTGATCGTTTTCCAAAGGAAGTTTTTTAAGAAATAGTTAAATGCACTTTTGCTTCCCTTTAGCCAAAATGGCTACGAGGCTTAATGGTGCATTAGCTGAATTCCTTATTTGGAAAAATTCTAAAAAACTCTTCCCCGGCTCACAGAGATTCATATAATATTTTATCTTTGCGAAAAATTTCCCTGAATATTATGAGCGAAAAAGCAAAAGGCGTTATCTCACAGGTTATCGGTCCGGTAGTTGATGTAACCTTTGATGATGAGTCATATCTTCCGAATATTTATGATGCACTTGAAATAACCAATAAAGAGGGTACTGTAATTGTTCTGGAATGCCAGCAGGATATTGGCGAAAGTACCGTAAGGACTATTGCCATGGATTCAACCGACGGCCTGCGCCGTGGTATGGATGTATTCGGTACCGGAGGCCCTATTTCCATGCCTACCGGTGATGAGATCAAGGGCCGCCTGTTTAATGTGATTGGCCAGACCATTGATGGCCTGGGTGAGGTTAAGACTGAAACTTCATACCCTATCCACCGTGACCCACCTCTGTTCGAAGAGCTTTCTACTTCCAAAGAGGTGCTTTTTACCGGGATCAAGGTTATCGACCTTATTGAACCATACGCCAAAGGTGGTAAGATCGGACTGTTTGGGGGCGCCGGTGTTGGTAAAACGGTGATCATCATGGAATTGATCAACAATATCGCAAAACGCTATTCAGGGCTTTCTGTTTTTGGCGGTGTTGGTGAACGTACACGTGAAGGGAACGACCTGCTGAGGGAAATGATCGAATCAGGCGTTATCAGATACGGAAAGGAATTTACCGACGATATGGAAAAAGGTGGTTGGGATCTTTCTAAAGTTGATAAGAAAGAATTAGCAGAATCGCAGGCTACACTGGTGTTTGGCCAGATGAATGAACCTCCCGGAGCACGTGCCAGGGTGGCGCTTTCAGGACTTACTCTGGCAGAATATTTCCGTGATGGCGACGAAAAATCCGGCGGGCGCGATATCCTTTTCTTTATTGATAATATCTTCCGCTTCACACAGGCGGGCTCAGAAGTTTCTGCATTGTTAGGCAGGATGCCTTCTGCAGTGGGATACCAGCCCACACTTGCCAGCGAGATGGGGATCCTGCAGGAAAGGATCACCTCAACGAAACGGGGTTCCATCACATCTGTACAGGCTGTTTATGTCCCTGCTGATGACCTTACCGATCCCGCACCGGCAACAACTTTTGCCCACCTGGATGCCACTACTGTACTGAGTCGTAAGATAGCTGAACTTGGGATATATCCTGCGGTTGATCCGCTGGATTCAACCTCAAGGATACTTTCTCCTGATGTTGTGGGTGAAGAGCATTATAATACTGCCCAGCATGTGATACAGATACTGCAGCGCTATAAGGAATTGCAGGATATTATTGCCATCCTCGGAATGGAAGAACTTTCTGAAGAAGATAAACAAGTAGTACACAGGGCCAGAAGGGTGTCCCGCTTCCTCTCACAGCCATTCCATGTGGCAGAGCAGTTTACCGGTATCAAGGGAACCACGGTAAGCATCGAAGATACGATCAAGGGATTCAATATGATCCTTGATGGTGAAGTAGATGAATATCCGGAAGCCGCTTTTAACCTGGTAGGCACTATTGAAGAGGCTATTGAAAAAGGAAAACGATTGCTTGCTGAAGTCGAAGCTTAAAACCAATACCCTGCATGAAGCTCGAGATCATAACCCCCGACAAGTCTGTATTCACAGGAGAAGTTAGCCTGGTGCAACTTCCGGGCATTGATGGCTCTTTTGAGATCCTGAATATGCATGCACCCCTCATTTCGGTGCTGAAAAAAGGAAAAATCAAGATCAAAGATGATCAGGGAAAAGAACAATTCTTTGAAGTCAATGGTGGAGTTGTGGAAGTGCTTAAGAATAAAGTGCTGATATTGGCGGAATAAATGCTGGATTCTGGATACTAGATGCTGGATAACTTCAAACTTTAGTTCACTTTAGATCACTTTAGGCACTTGTTTCTGGATGCTGGATAAAAACTTCAAACTCCAAACTTATTACGATGAATCTTCTCAGTCTTATACCTGTCAGGAGCTTCCTTATGCTCATCAGGATAACCTATAGAGATTAAAGAAACCGGGAGGATATGGCCGGGGATCTCCAATAATTTACTGACTGCCTTAATACGTTCCTCACGGGGAAACATGCCCAGCCATACTGCCCCCAAACCATGAGCATGCGCCGAAAGTAATATGTTTTGTGTGACTGCTGAACAATCCTGAACAATATACCCTTCTGCTTCCTGCAACTGCTTATCTCCACAAACAAGAATGGCAAGGGTAGCCTGCTTTAGCATTTTTCCATAAGGGTGGGCAATAGCTAATTCATCAAGAATTACCCTGTCAGTAACAACAATAAAATGCCATGGCTGGATATTCCTGGCAGAGGGTGCGTGCAGGCCTGCCTCGATCAGGTCCCTGATCAAATCCTCAGAAATAATTTTGTCAGTGTATTTTCGGATGCTTCTTCTCGTCAGGATTGCTTTTTGGGTATCCATTTCTTTTATTTATGGCTGGTGATATGATAAATTCAGGTAGGAAACAGATCTATTCCCCTCCTTGCCCCTCGCAATATCCGCGAATGGCCTTTTCAGCTTCATAATGCCCCAGGGCATAAGCCTTCTCCCAATCATAACATGCATCATGGAGCCTGCCCTGGTTGAGGTTGGCAAGCCCGCGGTTAAAAAACGCATCTGCATATTCAGGATTCAGCTCAATGGCTCTGTCAAAATCCTTAATGGCACCCAGGTAATCTTTTATTTGTCCCCGGGTAGTTCCCCTGTTATAGTATGCGATAGGATCGTTGGGTTTTAATTCTACCACCCTGTTGTAATCTTCCAGACATTTTACAAAGTCGCCCAACATATAATAAACCCTTCCGCGATATTGAATTGAAAGAGAATGATTTGGGGAAATCTGAATGGCCTTGCTAAATGCCTGCAAAGCTTCATGAAACTTATTCAATTTGAAAGAACCCAAACCAAGGTTGTAATAAGCCCTCGGATCTTCCGGGCTTTTAGCGATTACCTGCTTAAAGTATTGCACGCCACTTTCAAAATCATTGTTATCATAAGCCGCGGTTCCTTTTTGGAACAGGTATGCTACTTGTTGGCTCTCTATTTCCTGTGTATCTAAGCCTTCGGTATTAGTATCAGGGGTTATTTTGTCAATATTTACTTCTGAAAAACCTGGTTTTGCCTGATCCGGGGCCTCTTTTTCCTTTACTGACGACACCTCAGCATCATCATTTTCTGGTTCTGTTGAAGTATTATTTTCTTGCTGACCGGTACATGATACCAGGAACGCAATGGCAAGAAGGAGAAAAATTCGTTTCATATTGTTTTTCATTCATTAACGACAACTGCCGCTTGTTATTTCAGGGCAAAAATATTAAAATAAAGAATAGCACGGATGTTAAAAATTGCTATAATTTGAGTCATAGGCTTAATCAGCCTGATATTCCTTTCCGGCTGCTAGCAGGTGAAGTTCCATCTCTTCGAAAAGAAGATCCATGTCTTTAATTTTGGCAGGATCAATCTCATATGCTGCAAGAACATGTGGAATGCTCCTGGTCTTTTTTAAAATATCAAGGAAGGCATTCTCTCCCAGTGTATCCCCGGCCAATAAAAAAAAGTCTACCTGCCCAAGTGAAGGCACCAGCTTTCCTTGCGGATGGTGGTTTCCAATCAGGCAAAAATTAGTCTTCAGGTCTATGTCATCATAAATAAGACATGGGAAACATAAAGTGCTTTCATCCATGTGCCCCGGGGTTTCAAAATCATCAATCCGCGTGAATCCAAACCTCAGGCTTTTGTCCATCGCAAAGGATAAACGATATGATTTCAGATGGCATGATATACCAATCAGGCTGATATTAAAATCCTGCGCTGCTTGTAAGGTTTGTTTCCTTTTTGCCATCTGTATCTAGTGAGATATAAAAATACA
>DAOVZP010000153.1 GCA_030635045.1 Bacteroidota bacterium
AGCTTGCTGATCATAGTGTTCGGCACCAACCTTCTCCATTATGTGACCGAGGAGCCCACCATGACGCATGCATATAATTTCGCATTGATCTCTGCTTTTCTGTTCCTGATCGTAAAGTGGCTTCAGCAACCGGGCATAAAATATGCAATTCTAATCGGAGCCCTTGCCGGTCTTATTACTTTGATAAGACCAAGCAATATTATTGTGGTATTACTGCTTGTATTATGGGGCGTTTCATCATTCCGTGAGTTGGGATCAAGGATCAGCTTCTATTTTAGGAATTTTCACCTGGTCGGGATCATGATCATTGGCTTTATCCTTGTGTGGCTCCCACAGTTCATTTACTGGCATCATGTTTCCGGAAGTCTGTTTCTTTATACTTATGGATCGAGCGGACAAGGATTCTTTTTTGATAATCCGCAAGTGTATCATCTTCTTTTTAGTTACAGGAAAGGCTGGTTTGTTTATACGCCATTAATGTTTGTGGCATTATTTGGCTTTTATTTCTTATACAAGAACAACAAAGGACTATTCTGGCCCATCATCATTTACCTCGCCATCAATACATATATCTTAGCCTCATGGTGGTCGTGGTGGAACGGTGGTAGTTTTGGCCTCCGCTCCTTCATAGACATGTACGGATTAATGGCATTCCCCCTGGCAGCCTTATTAACATTTTTTCTAAAACAAAGGTCCCTGATAATGATCCCTGCATTATTGATCCTGGGTGCCTTGCTATACTTTAATCTCTTTCAGACGAACCAGTATAAAAATGGAGCGCTGCATTATACAATGATGACCCAAAAATCCTATTGGGACAATTTTCTCGATATGACACCCCCTCAAAGTTATTGGGACAATCTGGTATACCCTGATTATGAGGCCGCAAAACAAGGGAAATACTATACAGAAAGAGAAATTCCCCTGAAACTGGAAACACAGCTGGGCATGAGAGGATGGGAGTATTATGATAAGCTCAAAGATTCAATTCAAAGCCAGCCCGGTTATTTGGATAATATTCTCCGCAATAATAAAGAGGGAGCATCGCTTGATTCCCTGATTCATATTGAAACCATGTCAGTCTTCAATAAAGTTGTGGATAAATATTATATGGAAAACCCATAGCCTTATTACCCGAATGCTATCATGGCCAGGATATATCACGCGATCTTAGCTGAGTACAGCCCCATACTCTTTATGGGAATATTCATATCTTTGCCCTGCATTTATTGACGATTCCTTTATCTTACATTTATGACAGAGCAGCAACATTCAGTATCAATTATTATACCTGCCTATAACGAAGAAACCGGCATTACAGGCACCCTGGAAAAGCTTATCGCAGGCAATTATCACAAAAAGTACGAGATCATAGTTGTGGATGATGGGTCTACCGACAATACAAAAGCAGTGTGTGAGACATTCCCGGTGAGGGTAATCAGTCATACCGTGAATAAAGGATATGGAGCAGCTTTAAAAACCGGTATCAGAAAGTCGACTTGCGATGAGGTTATGTTTATGGACAGTGATGGCCAGCATGATCCAAAATACATCGATGAATTGGTAAGGCTGCTTGAGGACCATGAAATGGTGATCGGCTGCCGTACACAGGATTCTTTCCAGGTGCAAAACCGTAAAGCAGGAAAAAAAGTGATCAAGTGGGTTGGGGAATTTCTTGTAGAGCAAAAACTCCCTGATTATAATTCAGGCTTTCGCGGATTTAAGAAAGATTTGATCAAGGATATGATGCACATCATGCCAAATGGCTTTTCCTTTTCAACCACCTCGACCCTTGGATTTATGAAAGAAGGTTATAATATCGCTACTTTTCCCATAGTAGTTGAAGAAAGGGTGGGTCGGAAAAGTTCTGTTAAATTTTTTAAAGACGGGCCCAAAACCATCATGCTTTTACTCAGGATCATCATGCTCTTCAACCCACTTAAGATATTCCTTCCTGCCAGCTTTATTTTTAGCTTTTCAGGTATTGCTTTCGGGGTATATGGTTATATCGCTTTAGATCGATTTTCGAACGGAGCCATTATCCTTACCACCTTAGGCATGATCCTGTTCTTTATCGGATTGATAGCTGATCAAATCTCATTGCTCAACCGCAAACACTAAGTGATGAAAGATTATCCCATGGATTTTAGAAACACATGGACTGACAGTGATGTAGAGGCTCACTGGGACCGTGTGGCATCTATCTATATTGAAGAAAATGATAAGCTGAAAGACACGCATGACCAGCGATTTGTCGAGAGCATCGAATATCTTCAGCTTAAAGCCGGTCAAAAGATCATCAATATCACCAGCCGTGATTGCGAGGCGAACGATTATGTGAAAAAGAAAGGACAAAACATTGACGTAATCAACACTGAGATTTCATCCGGCCTTATGAAGGTGGCTCAGGAGCACAGGCCTTACGTAATGCAGCAAAAGATCGACAGCTATTCCAAACTTCCTTTTGAAGATGCTTTCTTTGATGCAGTATTGTCACTTGAAACCCTTGAGCATGTCGAACAACCACTGCAATTCTTACTTGAATTGCACCGCATCGCAAAACCCGGAGCCAGAATGGTTCTAAGCTGCCCGCCGGCTACCAGTGAGATCCCATACAGAGTATTTACTTTTCTATTTGGTGGCCACGGAGAAGGACCGCATAAATTCCCTTCATCACGGACCGTTAAAAGGTGGTTGGCCCAAAGCGGGTGGAAACTGCTACTCCATAAAGGGACCCTGCTTATACCCGTCGGGCCAAAATTTGTGAAAAACACAGGGGAGAAGATCATCTCTTCCTGCCAGGGCACCTTCATATCTGAATTAGGGATCAGACAATTTTTTGTGTGTGAGAAAGATTGAAAAAATACAGGATGTTGTCCGCGGCGGACTCTGTAACCGCTGTGGTACCTGCGTGGGTTTATCGGGTGGCCGGATCAGCTTCTCTGATCGTACAGGCAAATACCTGCCAGAGGTTAAGGATGACCCTGAGGGAAGGCTAAGCCGTGAACTTCTTCGTTATTGCAGTGGCAAGGGATTTGATTTCCCTGTACAAACAGAACGTATCTATGGCTCTGATACACCTCATAATATTTTTACGGGAGCTTACAAAAACATCTATATAGGCCATTCCGGTGATGAGTTGGTCAGAAGGAACAGTGCCAGTGGTGGCATACTTTCGGCCATACTCATCTGGTTGCTTGAAAAAAACCATATCGATGGAGCTGTTGTACTGGCAATGTCAAAAGAGGAGCCATGGCTGACTAAACCCGTTATTGCCTGTTCAAAGGAAGAGATCCTCGAAGCCGCACAAAGCAAATATATCATCTCTTCAGTAAATGAGATCCTGCCGGAAATAGAAGCCTTTAATGGTAAACTGGCTTATGTAGGCCTGCCCGGACAGGTGCAATCCATACGCTTGCTTCAACAAGACAAACATCCGTCAGTAAAAAATATTGAATACATTTTCGGGCCATTCTATGGAAACACATTGCATTTTTCTTCTGTAAAAAGTTTTCTCAGGTCATATAGGGAGAAAGATTACAGGAAGATCAGGAAACTTTATTTCCGCTATGGCGAATGGCCCGGGAATATGCGCGTTGAGCTGGAGGGGGGCAGGACCATCGAATTGCCAAAATTCCATGCAAACTACCTCATTCCCTTTCATATAATGAAAAACAGTCTTTTATGCACTGATTTGAGCAATGAGTTTACTGACATTTCCGGAGGAGATGCCTGGGCCCCGGTTTATGAGGAAAGAGGCAAGGGCTTCTCGATGGTGTTGTCGCGCTCCGACAAAGGACAAGCCATCCTGGATAAAATGCTGGAAGAAGGTTTGATTCAACTTGATTCCATTGATGAAACAGAAGCCATTGCTATGCACTCCCATGGCTACGACCTGAAAAAAAGGGGAACCTTTATACGCATTAAATACCGCCGATGGATGGGAATGAGGAATCCGGATTACGGCTATGTAATCAAAGGCTTTAGCTTTAAACGCTATCTGATGGAATTGTTCATCGACAGCCTTTTCATGATCCTTGGAACCCGGTTTTCAAGGTTTATTATTGAACGTATCCCACCAAGGACCGTAGGAAAGGTATTTGAACGATCGAGGAATGTGTGGAAGAAATCTACAAAAAAGATAAAGAGGGAGCATTTAAACAATAACAATGGGAAAGAAAATGAATAGCAATTCTAACCCAAAGAAAAAACGTATTTTCAGCCCGTTCATGTTGATCCGGCTGATGGGTATCGCTTTGTTTATTTTCATCCTCACCACCATCAATCTTGAAGATCTATGGAATAATATCCGAAAGGTCGAAACAGGATTTTTACTATATGGAATTCTGTTTCAGATAATCCTTCTGCTGGCAAAAGGCATGAGATGGCATTTGATGAACAAGGGAGGAAGGTCTAAGTACAGTATTATCCGCAGCTATGGAGAATTTTTCGAAAGCTATGCCATTGGTGTTATCACACCCGGCAGATTGGGCGAACTTGTAAAAGCCGGACATGCTGATGGGAAAAAGAGTACTATAGAAACAGTCTTCAGGATCATTATTGAAAGGGGTATCGATATCGGGTTTTTTGTAATTGTGGCAGGAGCCGCGTTTTTATTTGCCTATACCGGACTCATTCCGGTGATCCCGGCCATCATCATTCTTATAGCTGGAAGCATTATCTTCATTTTGTCTATGGTGCTTATGAAATCCGCTGCAGCTCTAAGCTTTGCACAGAATCTTTTGAATAAACTGCCTTTTCTTAAATTAGATCTTAAATTCAGTTTCAGACACCTAGATAATTCCAATTTTCTTTTTGTGATCATATTATCACTTATCAGCAATTTCAGCGCTTTTCTTTCCTGCTATATGCTCGCCCTCGGATTAAACTTTGAACTGTCATTTTTATTTATATCGGGTGGTATTGCCATTGCAGGTTTGATCAATATGTTGCCCATAACAATAATGGGACTTGGCACCCGTGAAGCCACTTTTCTGTTGCTTTTCAAGCCCATGGCAGAGCCTTTGATCCTTGCCTTCTCAGGATTGGTATTTCTGGTAGCTCAAATAAGTGGTGGATTAATTGCACTCTTG
>DAOVZP010000099.1 GCA_030635045.1 Bacteroidota bacterium
GCCTTAAGGAGTATGGTTTTTCCTGTTTTCGGTTGTGCAACGATCAGTCCACGCTGTCCTTTCTCGATAGGTGGGAACATGTCGATGATCCTGGTGGCTATGGCTTCTTCAGGATTGGGGTTATTCGACAGGGTGAATTTTTCTTGCGGGAACAAGGGTGTCAGGTACTCGAATGGAATCCTGTCACGAACTTCTTCAGGGGTACGCCCGTTGATCTCCACCACCTTTATCAGCGGAAAATACTTTTCTCCGTCTTTTGGCAGCCTGATGCTACCCCTGACGGTGTCACCGGTCTTTAAGCCAAAGAGCTTGATCTGTGATTGGGATACATAAATATCATCCGGTGAGTTCAGGTAATTATAATCTGATGAACGCAGGAAGCCATAACCATCAGGCATGATCTCCAATACGCCCTCACTGGTAACCACTCCGTCGAACTCAGCGTAAGCTTCTTCATCTTTACGATGACCGTGGTCTTTTTGCCTGAATTTGTCTTTATCCGGATGTCCGGGTTGCGGCAGTGGCCTTTCGTGAGGTTTATTTTCCCTGGGCTTCTCAACACGAACGGGTTCTTTCTTTTCTCCCTTAAACCTGGGGTCCACTTTCTTTTCTCCCTTAAACCTGGGGTCTTCTTTCTTTTCCCCCTGGTGGCCGGGTTTTTCTTTCTTGTCGCCCTGAACATTAGTTGTTTCAGGTTTTTCCGACTTGGGTTTTCTTCCCCTGCCCCTGGGCTTGTCTTCTTTGACATGCGGGCTTGAAGGCTTTTCTGCTTTTGCAGGAGTTCTCTCTTCCTTTGCAGGTGCAGGTTTTTCGCCTCTCTTACGGCCGTGGCGCCTGGAATTAATGTCGGCCTTCTCTTTCTTTAATATGTCAGGGGAGGGATTCAGGGCCTGTTGATCGAGGATCTTGTAGATAAGATCCTGTTTTAAAAGTTTTTCGTACTTGGGGATGTTCAGTTCTTTGGCAATTTCTTTTAGCTCAGAAACAAGTTTCCCGCTTAGTTCAATAATGTCGTACATAAAATGTGATATTTTGTTTATCGTGGAATTATATCCGCATGGTTAAGCCTGCAGGCATCATGCGCTTTTGGATATAAGGTAAATGATTTAAATTAAATAATGGATATAAAGGAATATATCTGGATATGATATCCAATTGATTTTGCAAATATAATAATATTTTACAAACACAAGTTTTTTATCTTTGTTGAAATATTTATTTCAAATGATACAACGCATTCAGTCATTATTCCTGTTTTTAGTATTTGTAAGCGGCCTGGCCACGTTTTTCTTTCCCATCGCAAGCTTTTGGGGAAACATGTATGTTATAAAATTAAGTGCACTTGGTGTTGAAGAACAATTTCAATATGATGCAGAGTGGCCAAACACTATCTTGCTGCCTGTTGTCCTGGGATTGATAAGCTTTCTGGCTTTTGTTACAATATTCTTATATAAACGAAGGATGGTTCAGGTTCGGCTGATCAGGTTCAATCTCTTATTGAATATTGTCTACCTGGGCCTGATATTTTTTTACTATGTCCCTGAACTGGAAGCCATAACTCAAACCAATGCCGATTATATCAGCGAGCCGGGCATATACCTGCCCATAGCTTCTGTTATTTTCCTTATCCTGGCAAACAGGTTTATTATGAAGGACGAAAAGCTAATTCGATCTGCCGACAGGTTAAGATGATCCTTTTATCAAGGTTTTTCGATCTTTATCCAGTATTTCCACATCTTTGATCTCTTTTCCGTCTATTATAAACCTGATACATGTGATTGCTTTGTGAAGGCCCGACCTTCCGGCCGCACCGGGATTCATATGCAATAGATTTTTCTTTTCATCAAAAATGATCTTCAGGATATGTGAATGGCCGGTGATAAAGAGATCCGGCTTTTCCATGCCAAGCAATTGGTGCACACTTTTATCGTATCGGCCGGGGTAGCCACCAATATGCTTTATCATCACTTTTACTTCTTCACAATAAAACACCTGCACTTCACGGCAAAGCATGCGAACATCGCTGCCGTCGATGTTTCCATAAACGGCCCGTAGTGGCTTAAAGTTTTCCAGGCTTTCATAAGTAGCCCGGTCGCCAATATCCCCGGCATGCCAGATCTCATCACATTCCTTGAAAAAATCATAGATCCCGGGGTATACCCAGGTATGTGTGTCAGATAACAGGCCGATCCGCATCATATCCCGGGTAGTTTTATTTACATTGTAGTATTGTTGTTATTGGGAAGATACTGATGATTGGAATTATTGTCGAGGCTGAAGCTGATTTTGACACTCAAAGAAGTTCTGACGGCCATATCATCCAGTATCCCGGGCTTCCATAAGATCTGCTTCAGCAGTTGGATGGCTTCCTCGGTACATCCTCCCCCCAGAGGATCAATTATCTCGAGATTGGAGATGCGTCCGCTTGTTTCAACAATGAAGCTCAATTCTACATTCCCGGTAATGTCCTGCGTATAGGCAGTTTCAGGGTATTTTATGTTCTCAGTAATGAATTTTCCAAAATCCATCTCCGGATCTTCGAAGGCAGGTTTGGGTGATTTGTCCAGTGCCTTGATAGGATAAACCATGAGGCTGGTATCAATGGCACCATCATATTTTTCATAGCTGTCAAAGCCCTTCTTCTTACAGTTCCTGTTATATTTTTTGACATTGAATTTTACAGGGATGTTATAATCATTGATGATGTAATTTGATGACCTGACAGCCGGATAAAACATGATCAGCTTGCATATCCGCATTGCCTCCCTGTCGAGCACAGGGGATACTGACTCATGAATACGGTAGTTTGTCGTTTTTCCATCTTGCATAACCGTAAGCAAGACTTCAACAGTTCCTTCCTCTTTGTTGTTAATGGCAGATTCAGGATAGATCATCTCATTGCAAATGAATTCACGCATCCACTGATTCCCGCCAAGGGGCTTTGGGGACGTGTCTGTTTGTGAAAACAGTGACGAATATAGGAGAAAGCTCGCCAGAAATGTTGCAAGGAAGGTTTTACATATTTTCATGACCGTGGTATTTGTAGAGACGAGTGTAGCTCAAAAATAAGTATTTTTTTCTACTTTTACATCTCAATGGATAACATGGTATATATTATTTCAGGATCAGCATTGTTGCTGGGGGCTGCTGTAGCATGGTTGTATGCGAGAAGCCGGTCAGTTACAGCCGGCCGCGAGCTGGAAAAGGAACTCAATGTAAACAGGGAAAAACTGGCAATGGCAGGATCAAGCCTTGCTTCAGCAGAAAAAAACCTGGAGGAGGAACGCAATAAGGTGTCCGAGTTAAACCGGAAACTGGCCATTGCAGGGGAAAAAGAAAGATCCATGCAGGAGAAGTATGAGCACTACCAGAAGGAGGTGGACAAGCTTCAGGAAAAATTTAAACTTGAATTTGAGAATATTGCTTCTAAAATTTTAAAGCAAAATACCCTTGACTTCTCAGTGAGCAACCAGAAAAGTATCAATGAGGTGATCAATCCCCTGAGGCAAAAAATTGAGGAATTTGAAAAGACGGTCAGTGAGACCTATCAAAAGGGCTTAAAGGACCAGGTTGACCTTAAAGCAGAGATAAAAAACCTGCATGAGCTGAATACCAGGTTAAGCGAAGAGGCAAATAACCTTACAAGGGCCTTGAAATCCGACAGTAAAAAGCAGGGTAACTGGGGCGAGATGGTCCTTGAGCGCTTGCTTGAGAGTTCCGGCCTTACAAAAGGCGAAGAATACCTGGTTCAGGAATCATACAGAAATGATAAAGGGGAGGTAATCAGGCCTGATGTGATCATAAGATTGCCTGAAAACAAACATATTATCATTGATTCCAAGGTGTCGTTAAAAGCATATGAAGCATTTATTGGTGCCGAATCGGAAGAGCAGAAAACAAAATTTATCAAGGCACATGTGGAGTCTGTCAGGGAGCATGTCAAAGAGCTTGCCGGAAAGAGTTATCAGCTTACCGAGAAGCTCGATACACCTGACTTTGTATTGCTCTTTATGCCTCTCGAGTCGGCATTCAGCCTTGCCATACAGGAGCAGAGCGATCTGTTCTCCTTTGCCTGGGAAAGAAAGATCGTGATAGTGAGCCCAACCACATTGCTGGCAACCCTGATGACAGTAGGTTCTATCTGGAAGCACGAAAAACAAACACGCAATGCCCTTGAGATTGCCAGGCAGGGGGGGCGTTTATATGATAAATTTGTCTCTTTCCTGGGTGACCTTGAGAACCTTGGCAGGCAGATAGATCGCGTTCAGGCTACCTATCATGAAGCACATAAGAAATTGGGTTCCGGTGCCGGGAACATAATCGGCAAAGTAAAAATACTACAGGAACTGGGTGCTAAAACCTCCAAGGAGATCCCGCAGGATTATCTGGAGACAAACACAAATGATGATGAGGAAGAATCATGAAAGTGCGCATCCATTATATAATAATTCTACTGCTTCTGATAACAGCCTGCCATGGACTGAATAAGCTGAGCCTGTATAACCTCTCAAATCAATACAGCAATACTAACTTTACCATTCTTGATGCAGTTGCATTTAACAATGGCAGCGAGGCAACAAGAGTGTATGTTTCTGTGCAAATGGCTGATATGGTGACATCCAGCGCCGAGAACAGTGGGAAAAGCTTCAGGAAAGCAGGTATCAAATACAGGTTGTTTGAATCTTATGAGTCTAAACAAATAGCAGACAGCGCCACAATCATCATTACTGACAGTACGCTTTATATTTTTGATACTATTATTACTATAGACATTCAGTATCCGGAAGAGCGGAAATATATCCTTAAGCTTGAGCTTACTGATCTGAACAGGGTGGATGCGGTCAGCAATTACCTCTTTCTGGATAATTTGTCTCCGTTATCCCGTGACAATTATCTGCTCAGAGATGCTGATGGAGATCTGTTGTTCAGGAATATGACAGATGAGGATGAATTATTTTTCATGCAGCTTTCAGATACCTTTGCTCATCAGGTCTTCGTAAGGTATTATAATCGGGAATTTCCGCTGGCCTTACCTCCTTTCCTTGAAGAGACAGAGACCTTTTTTGATTACAGGGCCGACAGTGTTTTTACTATTGCTGCGAATAAAGGAAAAACAGGGATCATACAATTGCAGGAAGAGGGTTTTTATCATATCCAGACAGACAGCAACCAGAGGGGAGGATATACATTATTCAGGTTTCATAAGGGTTTTCCGGAGATCATCACTACAGAGCAGATGTTACAACCCTTGCGTTATATTACTACCAAATCTGAATTTGATGAAATGCGTAATGCTGACGATGTCAAGCTGGCTGTTGATAATTTCTGGCTTGACAATGCCGGGAATGCCAGCAGGGCCAGGGCGATGATCCATAAGTACTATAGCAGGGTGGTAGATGCCAATAATTATTTCACTTCCTACCACGAGGGATGGAGAACCGACCGCGGCCTGATCTACATCGTATACGGGCCTCCTAAGATAGTATACAGGGGAAAGGATATCGAAGAGTGGCTATATGGTGAAAAGGGGAACAACAATTCAATCCGACTGCAATTTATTAAAGTCGGGAACCCTTTTTCAGAAAATGATTATAGTCTCGTCAAATCCCCTTCGTACAAGGAAAAGTGGTATAACATTGTGAATACCTGGAGAAGATAAAGTTCCGGGTGTCAGGTCAAGCACTAGCGCATCAGGATCATCCTGTTCGATGCAGCCTTTCCATTCACGATCAGTTTATAGATGTAAACACCATTCTCATACCTGCCAGCATCCCATACGATATTATGGTTGCCTGCCTGCTGGTATTCATTCACAAGGCTCTCAACGATCCTGCCACTCAGGTCAAGAACGAAAAGCTGTACGTTGGCATTTTGTTCTAATGAATATGCAATGGCTGTTGATGAGCTGAATGGGTTAGGTGCATTCTGCCTGAGATCGAATCCCCGGTCTGTATCGTTCACATCATCGATGCCAACGGGATCAGATACTGAAAGGGCTTTGACACAGAAGTTACCCGTATTCTGGTATCCTGAGGGATCATCATAATCGTAGAAGTCTTCCCAGCCTTTGGCTGTCATATAATAGCTTTCGCCGGGGCTGGCGGCTGACTCTACCAGGGTCTTTGCATCAGACCCAAGCAATACCGGTACAACGCTTGTACGGTCATAAGGATGGCCTCCATCCGACAGGGAAAGATAAAGGAAGAAATCATTTCCTTCTGTCAAGGGAAGGTCGGTAAGCAGTTGGATGGTATGGAATCCTGAGTATTCGATGGTACCTGACTGTGAGATCAGTTCTCCGCTGAGGGCTCCGCTTGTATATTCGTCATAGATCTTAAAGATATAATCCACGTTATCCACTGCCGTAAAGAAGTTTACTGCCTTGATATCTTCATCCTGTCCGGAAACAAATGCATTGAATACTTCAACCGTTCCGGTCTTGGTATCGCGCCAGCC
>DAOVZP010000328.1 GCA_030635045.1 Bacteroidota bacterium
AAACCGGGGATGTTCCGCTGAGCGAGGCTGTTAAGCAATACATAAAAGAAAAGTACAATAAACCCGGTGATGTTTACCTGGGCGTTGTCCATCGCCTCGACAGGCCGGTTAGCGGGGCGCTGATCTTTGCGCGTACCAGCAAAGCACTCTCCAGGCTGAATGAAATGATCCGGGAGCGGAAGATCGATAAGGTGTACTGGGCAGTTTGTGCTAATATGCCTCCGGCCGAAAGAGGCCATCTTACGCATTATTCGAGGAAAAATCAGAAAAAAAACATTTCTTTCGCATACCCTGATCCCGGAGAAGGAAGGCTTAAAGCTGAACTCAAATACAAATACCTGGCTTCTTCCGACAATTTCCACCTCCTGGAAATAGATCTTCTCACAGGAAGACATCATCAGATCAGGGTACAACTCGCCGAAACAGGCTGTGTTGTCAAGGGAGATCTTAAATATGGCGCCAGCAGATCAAACAAGAACGCTTCCATTCACCTGCATGCCAGGAAAATATCTTTCATCCACCCCGTGAAAAAAGAGGCAATAGAAGTCGTTGCCCCTGTTCCGGATGACCCGTTGTGGCAGTATTTTGAAGCAAGAATCGCAGACTGATATTCCCGGGCAGAAATTGTAATGATCTTTTTCTAACTTTGGGATATGCATCCTCCTGAGTTAATAGGGAAATTATTTAAGGGAAGTTTGGCCATCTTCCTGTTGCTTTCCATGGCGCAACAACTTCATGCCCAATATTACAGCACTGGGCAGGAAGCTGCATCCATCAAGTGGAAACAACTCAAAACGGAACATGTGAAGCTGGTTTTTCCGGATTATTATGAGCAAAATGCACGCAAGCTGGCCGGATATCTCGACACTGTCTACCGATATGCATCAGCATCATTGAATTATCATCCGAAGAGGATCTCGCTGGTGCTGCATACGCAATCTGCCACATCGAATGCCCTGGTCGCCTGGGCACCTAAACGCATTGAGTTCTACACAACACCCGCTCAGGATATGTATGCTCAACCATGGCTTGAGCAATTATCTGTTCATGAATATCGTCATGTGGTTCAGATAGAAAAGCTCAATCAAGGACTCACCAGGGTAATATCATGGGTATTTGGCCAGCAGGGAACCGCTGCCATCCTTGGCCTGTATGTTCCGCCCTGGTTTCTCGAAGGTGATGCCGTTTGTACCGAAACGGGACTTAGTTATACAGGCCGGGGCAGGCTCCCTCAATTCGAGATGAAACTCAGGGCCCAGCTGTTGGAAATAGGGGCTTATTCATACGACAAAGCAGTGATGGGATCCTACCGCCACTATATCCCCAATCATTACGAGCTTGGATATTTTCTTATTGCCTCAGGCCGGAAAAAATATGGCACTTTCATCTGGGAACATTGCCTGGATATGGCTGGCAGAAGGCCTTATATGATCACCCCGTTCCAAAAGGGCATCAGGGACGTGAGCGGTTTGAGAAAGCTGCCCTTCTACGAAGAATGTTTGCTGGATCTGCAAAAAGGATGGAGGGTGCAGGATGAAATAACCAGGGTGTCGGAGGTGAGGATGATCAACGACGAATCGCGACATTACACCGATTACAGGCATCCTGTTTATATCAATGACAGCACAGTGCTGGCCATGCGTTCCGGTCTGGATGATATTACCCGTTTTATAAATATTGATGATAAAGGGAATGAAAAGATCCTGTTTACTCCCGGATTCCTTAAAAAAGAAACTCTTTCCTGGTCTTCCGGCAGGATATGCTGGATTGAGAGCCGGCCTGACCTGCGGTGGTCAAACAGAAGCTACACTGTAATCAGGGTGTATGACCTGGAAACGAAAAAGACACATACGATCAGGAATAAGATGCGCCTTTTTGCGCCTGAATTATCAGGGGATGGCAGTCAGTTGGTGGCTGTTCATGTGGATAGTGTAAATCAATATTCATTGATGATCATCGATGTGGTGTCCGGAAGTATTATCCAAAAGATCCCGACACCGGCAAATGCATTCCCGATGACCCCTGTATGGGCCGGTGATAAGCTTATCATTGCCGTTTTGGTGTCGGAAGATGGAAAGAATATCGCAAAATTTGATGTGGGATCGGGAAGAAGCAAAGTATTGATGAGCTGGGATTATACAGACATCTCCCAACCGCATTTTCATGCCCCGTATATATTTTTTACTGCTGCCTGGTCCGGGATCTCTAATATCTATTCCTTGAACATGGAGGAGGGCAGTATTTTTGTTGTGACTTCATCCCGTTTTGGAGCAATTGATGCTTCAATTTCGGAGGATAGCAATAATCTTCTTTTTGCTGATTATTCTTCAGATGGCTTCAGGATCGTTAAACAAGCTCTTGATCCTGATTCCTGGATTCCCCTCAATGAAGTGACAGACCAGTCGGTAAGATTATATCATGCGATCGTTTCACAGGAAGAAGTTCTTCCCCCAGGGTCTGAAATCCCGGCTTCAGATGCCGTGGTAAAAAAATATTCCAGGATCAAAAACCTGTTCAATGTCCACAGCTGGGCTCCCCTTGATATCAATGCTTCAAACCAGGGCATCAGCCCGGGAATATCTGTCATGTCGCAAAATCTGCTCAGTAGCAGCTTCCTGACAGCTGGATACCAATATGATCTGAATGAGGAAGCAGGAAAGTTTTATGGTAATTACAGTTACAGAGGATGGTATCCGGTCATAGACTTGTATGTCGACTATGGCCTGCGAAGGCAATTTGTTTATCTGCCAGAAAAAACAGAAATAAGCTGGAATGAGACCAATCTTAAAGCCGGGCTGCGGTTGCCGTTGGGCCTTCGAAGGGGTAAAGAGTATGCAGGTATTCAGCCAGCGGCCTATGTGAACCAGGGTTTCCGACGCTTAAAGCCCGGGAGTCCGGTGAGCTTTAAAAAAGCTGATATTTTCTCTGTAGGATATGGCCTGAGCATGTACCGGCAGATAAAGTCCTCCTATCGTGACCTGTATCCTAAATG
>DAOVZP010000111.1 GCA_030635045.1 Bacteroidota bacterium
ATACCCCATACCCCATACCTCATACCCCATACCCCATACTTCATACCCCATACCTCATACCCCATACCCTAATTCAAAATCTTTTATCACCTCCACTTTGAAATAATTATGTACTTTTGCAGTTGTATTTGAAACACACCTGATCAATAACTCCTCTATATTGTTTCGTTATACTTTCGAAAACTAACCAGATAGAAGGAAAAGAATTCATAAATATTTTTACATCAAATGGAATATAATACTAACAGAAAACACCTGGAAATGCCAGAATATGGCAGGAATGTTCAAAAGATGGTCCTTTACGCTATTTCTATTGAAGACAAAGAGCAGCGACTGAAAATAGCACAAGTGATAGTGAATATCATGGCGCAGATGCATCCCAAACTTCGGGAAACTGCTGACTATAAGCATAAGCTCTGGGATCATCTGCATATCATCTCCGATTGGAAAATTAATATTGATGGGCCGTATCCGGAACCACCGAAGGATATCCTCGCTTCCAAACCTAAACGTGTGCCATATTCTACGGCAAAGATCAAGTTCAAGCCTTATGGTAAGAATATTGAGCAACTTATTGAGAAAGCCATTGCCTATGAAGATGGCCCTGCTAAAGATGCTTTTATGAAATCCATAGCCAACCAGCTGAAAAAATCATACCTGAACTGGAACAGGGACTCCGTTAATGATGAACTGATCTTTAAGCACTTTGCCGAGATGTCGGATGGCAAGCTTGTGATTGAGGGTGATTTTAAGCTTAACGAAACCAGTGAGATACTTGCACGCAACAAGAAGAAGAAGTATACAGGAAAACCAAGGGATAATAATTACAGTCAAAAAAATAAAGGACGTAGGCACAAATGAGTTCTTTTGAGATCACAGGGGGGCTGAAACTCAATGGGGATATCACCCCACAGGGGGCAAAGAATGAGGCCTTGCAGGTCATCAGCGCCGTGCTGCTCACTGCCGGGAAAGTAGAAATGCACAAGGTGCCGGATATCCGCGATGTAAATAAGCTGATCGGTATCCTGAGCGACCTGGGTGTTAAGGTTGAAAAGACAGCGCCTGAATCATATACTTTCCAGGCTGACGATATAAACCTTGAGTACCTCAAAAGCCCTGAATTCAAGGATAAAGGTGCCAGCCTGCGTGGATCCATCATGATAATCGGGCCATTGCTGGCCCGCTTCGGGCAGGCCTTCATGCCACATCCGGGTGGCGACAAGATAGGCCGCAGGAGGCTTGATACGCATTTTATAGGATTGCAAAATCTCGGTGCCGATTTCCGCTATGATGAAAAGGAAAATCTTTATGTTGTAGATGCATCTTCACTGAAGGGATGCTATATGCATCTTGATGAGGCCTCCGTTACAGGAACCGCAAATATTGTGATGACTGCCGTGATGGCAGAGGGCACTACAAGCATTTTTAATGCAGCATGCGAACCATATATTTATCAGCTGTGTACGATGCTCGTGAGCATGGGGGCGAAGATCTCCGGAATAGGCTCAAACCTTTTACAGATAGAAGGCGTTTCTGAGCTGAAGGGTTGTACACATACCCTCCTGGCCGACATGATCGAAGTGGGTAGCTTTATCGGCCTCGCTGCCATGACACAATCAGAGATCACCATAAAAGATGTGAACTACGATCGCCTTGGCCTGATACCAACTATTTTTAAGCGTATGGGTATCAGCCTGGTAAGAAGGGATGATGATATCATCGTGCCCGCCCAGAAATCGTATGAGATAGAAACATTTATGGATGGCTCTATACTTACTGTTGCTGATGCACCATGGCCGGGTTTCACACCTGACCTGATCAGTATTATCCTTGTGGTTGCAACACAGGCGAAAGGCAGCGTGCTGATCCATCAGAAGATGTTTGAAAGCAGGTTGTTCTTCGTGGATAAACTCATCGACATGGGGGCGCAGATCATACTGTGTGATCCGCATCGCGCTACCGTGATAGGCCTGAACAGGCAGTATCCGCTTAAAGGCATCTCCATGACATCCCCTGATATACGCGCAGGTGTTGCCCTCCTCATTGCAGCCCTCTCTGCCGAAGGGAAAAGCGTAATTCATAATATTGAACAGATCGACAGGGGTTACCAGAATATAGATAAGCGCCTGCAAGCCCTTGGTGCCGATATTCGCAGGGTAAACGATTGAAATCTTTGATATTACATTCCTTGTCAGTGAAAGCCTGTATTTTATTAATTGAGAACAGGGATTAAACCCGGATATTCTGCCAATTTGTCTTGATCAAGCATGTTGGCAGGTAATTTGATTATGGCTGATAATATATTGTTATTAAAAATAAAAGATGTCAGAAGAAAAGAAAAATATAGATCAGGAGAACGAGAGCACAGAGGTGCCTGTGACCAAGGTGACAAAGAAGGGGCGGAAGTCAGCTGCTTCCAAGAAAAAGGATAAGACAGAAGAAAAGATCCACGACCTTGGTGTGAAGCTTGAGGAGATGAATGACAAATATCTGCGTCTTTTCTCCGAATTCGATAATTTCAGGAAGCGTACCCAGAAAGAAAAACTTGAACTATTTAAAACCGCGTCGGAAGATGTGATAGCGGCATTATTGCCGGTGCTTGATGATTTTGAGCGGGCCATTAAATCAGCAGGAGAAAATGGCGTTGAGGATGATTATACAGAGGGCATAGAGCTTATATATAACAAGTTGAAAACCACATTAAACCAGAAAGGCCTGGAACGCATGGACGTGATGGGAGCGGAATTTGACACCGATTTCCATGAGGCGATAACCAATATTCCGGCACCAACGCCTGATATGAAAGGCAAGGTGGTGGATGTGATCGAGAATGGCTATTTGTTGAATGACAAGGTGATCCGCTTTGCCAGGGTAGTAGTGGGCAATTAAGGAAACCGATAGACTACATGTGATGTCGAAAAAAGATTATTACGAAGTCCTGGAGGTTGAGCGCAGTGCTTCCGAACAGGAGATCAAGAAGGCATATCGCAAGATGGCTCTGAAATTCCATCCTGACAAGAACCCTGATGATGCCGAATCAGAAAACAGGTTTAAGGAAGCTGCGGAAGCATATGAGGTATTGAGCAATGCCGATAAAAAGAACCGCTACGACCAGTTTGGCCATGCAGGCATGAAGAATGGCCATGGTGGTTTTGGGGCAGGCATGAGCATGGATGATATCTTCAGCCAGTTTGGTGATGTCTTCGGCGGAGCCTTTGGTGGTGCCTTCAGTGGTTTTGGCGGCGGGCGCTCACATACACGGCGCAGGGTAAACCGTGGCAGCAACATCCGGGTGAAAGTAAGCCTTACAATGCAGGAGATCGCTAATGGCGTGGAGAAAAAGATCAAGGTCAATAAATACATTGGCTGCAAAGCCTGTGACGGCTCCGGTGCCAAGCATGGCTCATCACTCGGCACCTGCCATACATGTAATGGCACGGGCCAGGTGATCCAGGTTACCAATACCTTCTTAGGACAGATGCAGACAGCATCAACATGTCCCGGTTGCCATGGAGAGGGCAGGACCATCACCGAAAAATGTCCGGAATGTGCCGGCCAGGGTGTCATGCGTGGTGAGGATGTCATCAACATTAAGATCCCGGCAGGAGTTGAGGAAGGGATGCAGCTGTCGGTTAGCGGAAAGGGAAATGCCGGCGCACGGAGTGGGATTCCCGGCGACCTCCTGGTGCTAATCGAAGAAAAACCACATCCCGACCTTATCAGGGATGGCCATAACGTCCTGTATGAACAGTATATCAGCATTTCCGATGCTGCACTCGGCACAACTGTAGAGGTGCCCACGATTGATGCCAGGGCCAGGATAAAGATCCACCCCGGTACACAGGCCGGAAAAGTGATGCGACTGAAAGGCAAAGGCTTGCCCGACGTAAATGCGTACGGGCGCGGGGATCTTCTTGTTACGATCAACGTATGGATCCCGAAGGAACTTACCAAAGAAGAAAAAGCTATCATGGAGAAGCTTGGCAGCGCTGAAAATTTCAAGCCAAACCCCGGAAGTAAGGATAAAGGCTTCTTCGACAGGATGAAGGAATATTTTCAGTAATATTGCGTTCAATAAACCATGGCCATCTTTCTTACAGAAAATGTTACCAAACGCTACTCAGGGCATACTGCCCTCGACAGGGTAAGTATTGAAGTGCCCGGGCAATGCATCTTTGGGCTCCTGGGCCCGAACGGTGCAGGAAAGACATCCCTGATCCGCATCATTAACAGGATCACCGGCCCGGATGAAGGACAGCTGTACTTTAAAGGCGAAAAACTCCAGCAAAAACATATTTATAATATTGGCTACCTGCCCGAAGAACGCGGCCTCTACCGCAAGATGAAGGTGGGTGAACATGCCCTGTACCTGGCCAGGCTCAAAGGCCTGTCGAAAAAAGATGCCACCATTAAGCTTAAGGAGTGGTTTGAAAGATTTGAGATCGGCGGCTGGTGGAATAAAAGGGTGGAAGAACTTTCGAAAGGCATGCAGCAGAAGGTGCAATTCATTGTTACCGTGCTCCATGAACCGGAATTGCTCATCTTCGACGAGCCATTCAGCGGGTTTGACCCCATCAATGTTGAGCTTGTGAAAGATGAGATACTGAAGCTCCGCGACAAGGGCGCAACCATCATCTTCTCAACACATAATATGGCCTCTGTCGAAGAGCTGTGTGACCATATTGCCTTGATCGACAGATCGAAAAAGATCCTCGACGGGAAGATGAAAGATATCAGGAATCAATACCGCTCTAATACATACAGTATCGCTTACGACCATTTCGATGGCCTGCTTTCATCATTCCTGGATGAGCGCTTTGAGTTAGTGGATGAAGGGGAAGATGAAGACCGCCGATATGCCAGTGTGAGGATCACGGATGGCCATGTATCTAAGGAACTGCTTGAAAAGCTTGTTCCGAAGATCAATATCCATGCATACAATGAGATCCTTCCGACAATGAATGATATCTTTATTTCGGTAGTGAAAGATAACGAAGGAAAATGAAAAAAATACTGCTGGTCATACAAAGGGAATACCTGACGCGGGTCCGCAAGCGGTCGTTCATCGTGATGACCATCCTGGGCCCCATCCTTATGGCCTCTGCCTTCGTGGTTCCTATGTACCTTGCTACCCTCACCGATGAGGAAAAGAAAGTGATAGAGGTGCTGGATGAGACCGGGTGGTTTTATAATGCCTTTTCTGATACCGGGGAATTCGAATTCAAATACACGGTGGCTGACCTCGAAACTGCCAAATTTGAGTTGATGGCTAGCGATGAGTTTGCCCTCCTCTACATCCCTCGAAGGGAGATGACAGTGCCATCCTCTGCCGTGCTGTACTCTCTGAGGCAACCCGGCGTAGACCTGAAAGGTTATATCCGCAATGTGATGTCGAAAGAGGTGGAAAGCCAGAAGCTCCGTATCAACCTGGATGAGATGGACCTTAGCCCGGAAGACCGGGAGCGGGCAATGCAATTACCGGAGCTGATCAAGACCAGTATCACACTGAGTACCATGAAAATGGATGAGAGCGGGCAGGAGGAGGAGACATTTACGGAAGTTTTGATGGCAATTGCTTTCGTTTCCGGGATGATCATATATATGTTCATCTTTATCTTCGGTGCGCAGGTGCTGCGAGGGGTGATGGAAGAAAAAACAAGCCGCATTATCGAGGTGATGGTCTCTTCGGTGAGGCCTTTCCAGCTTATGATGGGTAAGATCATTGGCATCGCCATGGTTGGTTTAACACAGTTTCTGCTGTGGATCGTCCTGACCTTTGCCATTGTCAGCATATTTCAGATTGCCTTTGCTGATCAGATGCCGGGGCCTGAGGTGCGCATGGCCGTGACACAATCCACTGATATTTCGAACCAGGCCGCAGTGGCAGGCAACGCCCAGGTCGCCAAGGTGTTTGAGATCGTCGATTCTATCAACTATAGTGTGATCCTGATCTCTTTCCTCTTTTTCTTTCTG
>DAOVZP010000195.1 GCA_030635045.1 Bacteroidota bacterium
CCCCTGACCCTGGATGAACTGATCCTTTTAAATGAAAAGTTTGGCCTGTCCATAGATACTTTCCTGAATGTTGAAACCAATAATGTGGTTTTTAACTGCCACGCTGTTGAAGCTGAAAAAATCAGGATAAAGCAATGGCTGGAAACCATCCTTTCTGATCTTGAGAGAATCAACCAGGCTAAAGAGAAAGAGATCATATATGCAGCCAAAGACCCTCCTCTGTTCCATTATTTCCATTTTCCGGAGATCGGTGCTTTCAAGATGTTCTTTTACCAGAAAACACTCCTGCGCTTTCCTGAGTTTGAGGGTAAAAGGCTAAAACTGGATGAGGCAGACGAAGATATCTATGAAACAGGAAAAAAGATGCTCATTGCCTCCAATTCTATCCCTACTACGGAAATCTGGAATGAGGACACCTTTAATATCACCTTGCGGCAGATTGAATATTACTGGATTGCGGGTTATTTTGCTTCTAAGGACGAGGCCCTTAACCTTTGTGATAAACTCCAGAAGTGGCTGAAGCATATCAAAAAGCAGGCTGAACTGGGGTTTAAGTTTTTGTACGGCCAGGACCCTGTAGGAGTGGAAGGTACTTTTAAGATGTATGAGAATGAGATCGTGCTGAATGATAACAGCATATTGGTGAAGACACCCGATGTTTCCTATGCCTACCTGACATTTAATGTGTTAAGCCTTCTCATAACCACAAATCCAACATTCACCGGCTATCTGGAGAACTATTTCAAAGGCCTGATCAAACAATCTCACCTGATCAGCGGTACAGGAGCAAAAGAGCGAAGTCGTTTTTTTAACAACCTGCTTCAGACTGTTGAAAAATTTAAAGAAACTATCCGTTAATAAGTCCGGATCTATTTAGGCAGGCGCTTCAACATATTTACTTCTGCATCACCCAGCATGCGCCACTTGCCCCGGGGAGTGTCTTTTTTGGTGATACCTGCAAAAACCACACGGTCGAGACGTATAACTTTGTATCCGAGGGATTCAAAGACCCTTCTTACAATACGGTTCCGGCCCGAATGCAGTTCAAGGCCTATTTCTTTTTTGTTATTACCCTCTTCTATCCAGGAAATCTTATCAGCTTTTATAAATCCGTCATCGAGTTCTATCCCCGTGCCGATCCTTTCAAAGTCGGCTTTGGTGAGCTGCTTGTTCAATACCACATGATAGATCTTCCTGATGCCATGTTTTGGGTGGGTGAGCTTCTTGGCAATATCCCCGTCATTGGTGAAAAGCAATACTCCCGTGGTCCCTCTGTCGAGACGGCCAACCGGATAGATCCTTTCAGGGCAGGCTTTATCAACCAGGCTCATCACAGTCTTACGCTCATATGGGTCGTCGGTGGTGGTAATGAAATCTTTTGGTTTGTTCAGCACAAGGTAGCGCAGCTTTTCACGCTTCAGGGCCATTCCGCCGTAGACAACCTTATCAGTGGGAGATACCTTGGTGCCCAGTTCAGTAACAACTTTGCCATTTATTTTAACCGTTCCGGCCTCTATAAGCTTATCCGCTTCACGGCGTGAACAGATACCTGCATCTGCAAGATACTTGTTTAAACGGATTAGGCCACCTTCCTCGCGCCTGTAGCCGCTTTCCCTGACTTTGTCAGGCTTCCCGCCGGGCTTTTCTTTCGATCCGGAAACTTTCTTCTTTCCGCCCCCTTTGGGTTTCTCGTAAAAGGTTGAATAATCGCCGTGGCGTTTGCGTTTTCCCCCGCCTTGTTTTTGTTTGTCCATAGTCGTGTAAATCGCTTGCAAAGATAGGCTAAAAGAACCGGTCATTTCGAGCGTATGCGAGAAATCTGTTGTCATTCAATCAAGGACAGATTTCTCCCTTTGGTCGAAATGACTCATAGGGTTGGATAAAACGCATCCTCAATATGCTTTATGCTTACCCTGTCACCCGAGAGGATAACCGAAATAATATCAAAGCGCGTTTCAAGGTGGATGTCGTTTTTCAGGATGTAGGCATTGGCTGCCCGGATCATGAAGGCCTGTTTTTTCTTATTGACAAAGATCTGGGGCTCCCCGAAGTATAAGGTACTCCTTGTTTTAACTTCTATGATCACAAGGTAGTCACCATGATTTGCAATAAGGTCTACCTCATCTTTGTTGTGGCACCAGTTTTTTTCACGGATAGAAAACCCTTTATTAATAAGGTATTCGCAGGCATGTTCTTCCCCGCTCTTGCCGAGTTCATTATGTTCAGCCATATAAAATACTATTGTATAAATTAATATCATATCTGGTCATTTCGACCATAGGGAGAAATCTGTCTTAAATAGTGATACAGATTTCTTGCGTTCGCTCGAAATGACTGCCAGGGCTAATAATTCAGACAATATTTCCCTAGCCGGACAGAGGTGTAAAACGAAGCAATGACTTGTCGTCAACCTCCATTTCAACATGCCCTCCAATGATTAGTCCCAGATTTTCGGAATTGTGCCCACTTTTGAAGTCAAAAATTACAGGAAAGTTATAAACAGCCACCATTTCAGCAATGATCTCATAGGCCGTTTTGCCAAAAGGAACAGCATTGTCGTTCATGTCATTCATGCCGCCAACCACCAGTCCGGCAATGCCTTCCAGCCTGCCCGAACGTTTCAGGTTCATCATCATGCGGTCGATATGATAAAGGTATTCGTCGAGATCTTCAATAAACAGGATCTTTCCTTCTGTATCAATGTCGGATGCTGTGCCCGTCAGGCTGTAAAGTATCGATAGATTACCTCCGCAGAGCACACCCCTGGCTCTCCCGTTCTTGTTGAAGGGATGTGAAGGGAAATAATAGTCGGGGAGGCCGCCTTCAAGTATATTTTTCAGGCTTTCCAGGCTCTCATTCATCTTAAGGCCGGACGGGAAGTTAATTGGCATGGCAGCATGCAGGGTCTGTATGCCAAAGTGCTTGTTTATATGCGAATGGAATACTGTGATGTCGCTGTATCCAACGATCCATTTCGGCTTTTCAGCAAAGCGTGTAAAGTCAAGAAGATCGATGATCCTGACCGATCCATATCCGCCACGTGCACAAAAAATTGCCCTTATCGAATCATCATCCAGCATGGCCTGGAAATCTGCCGCCCGCTCCCTGTCGGTGCCGGAGAATTGATGGTTATCGCCATAAAGATGCTTAGCCTCAATGATTTCATACCCCCATTGACGGAGCATTTCAATGGCCGGGGCCATCTCTTCAGGGTTTACCTTACGGGCCGGGGCGACAATGCCGATCCTGTCACCGGGCTTTAGGGCTGGAGGAGGGGTGTTTATCATTTGTCATTTATCATTTACCATGTACCATGTACCTTGCACCTTGTACCTTGCACCATTTACCACATTCCACATTTATCCACCTTTGCTAAAACGCCAGCGGATACAACAAATTTATATCTTTGCATTCAATTCAGCGGGAATAATGGAAAATAAAACAAAAAACTTTAAAAGATACACGGTCACCTCGGCACTTCCTTATGCCAACGGACCCATTCATATCGGGCACCTGGCGGGGGTTTATGTGCCTGCCGATATATATGTGCGCTATCTCAGGTCGAAGGGGACAGACGTCCTTTTCATAGGAGGTTCAGATGAACATGGCGTACCTATAACCATCAAAGCCCAACAACTGGGGATCACTCCGCAGGAGATCGTCGATAAGTATCACGAGATCATTAAGAAATCCTTTGCTGACTTCGGCATCTCTTTTGACATTTATTCCAGGACTTCCGCACCCATACACCATGAAACTGCATCAGAATTCTTTACAACTCTTTATAACAAAGGTGAATTCATTGAGAAAACAGCAAAGCAGTTTTATGATGAAGACAACAATCAGTTTCTTGCCGACCGTTATATAACCGGCACCTGTCCGCGATGCGGATATGAGAAAGCCTATGGTGACCAATGCGAGAGTTGCGGCACCTCATTAAGTTCCGCTGAGTTGATCAACCCCAGGTCGGCCCTTACCGGCAACGTTCCGGTTCAGAAGGAGACCAAACACTGGTATCTGCCACTGGATAAATATGAGGACTGGTTGAGCGACTGGATCGTGAAAGGCCATAAGGATGACTGGAAGCCAAATGTTTACGGACAATGTAAATCATGGATCGACCATGGTTTGCAGCCACGTGCAGTGACCAGGGACCTGAACTGGGGTGTTGAGGTACCGCTTAAAGATGCCGACGGCAAAGTGCTGTATGTTTGGTTCGATGCCCCCATCGGCTATATCTCTGCCACCCGTGAATGGGCCGAAGAACACGGAAAAGACTGGGAGCCATGGTGGAAGGATGAGGAAACCCGCCTGATACACTTTATCGGTAAAGACAACATTGTTTTCCATTGCATCATATTTCCTTCCATGCTGAAGCAGGAAGGCAGCTATATCCTTCCCGATAATGTACCGGCATTTGAATTCCTTAACCTTGAGAACGATAAGATCTCGACATCCAGGAACTGGGCTGTATGGCTGCACGAATACCTCGAAGAATTTCCCGGCAAGCAGGATGTGCTGAGGTATACCCTTACCGCCAATGCGCCCGAAACCAAGGATAATGACTTTACCTGGAAAGATTTCCAGGCCAAGAACAATAA
>DAOVZP010000330.1 GCA_030635045.1 Bacteroidota bacterium
CAAGCCTCGTCTATATAATTTTTGCCATAGCAATGGCTCACATTATAGCTGGCTTTGCCTGGATCCTTTATAAGGTCATGGGAAAGAAAAAAAAATAATCTAATCAGGTTCTGATTCTGCGATATGATGAAGAATGGTTTTATTTTCTCTTTATTGCTGCTTGTTTTTTTTAACACACATGCTCAAAAAACAATCAGTGCATATAAAATTACGTCGACACTTGTGATCGACGGGATTATCGACAGCAGTTACTTTGCTTCCCCCGATAGTGCAACAAATTTTATACAGCTTGAACCCGAAAAAGGATTAAAAGCTACTCAAAAAACAGTAGTATATTTTGCGTATGACAGCCTGTATATCTACGTTGCCTTTAAATGTTATCAGGACCCCGCCGACATAGTTGCTAAAATCCAGACACGGGACGTACTGAGCAAAAGTGATGATAATGTCCTGCTACTAATAGATACCTATAACGATAATCGTAAAGCTTATGGATTTCTATTGAATCCGCTGGGCAGCCAGACTGATTTTATCATAACCGATGATGGCAGGAACTTTGATGTTAACTGGGATACCGAATGGGAAGGAGTTGCAATAATCGATGATGATGGATGGACCGCTGAATATGCCATTCCGTTCAAAAGCATAAAGTATAAGAAAGGATCCACCGATTGGGGAATTAACTTTGGGCGGATAATACGGAACAACTTTGAAACTGTGTACTGGTCAGGGGAAATGACCCAGGATTTTCGCATCTCCGAGAGTGGATTATTAACAGGTGTAAATACGCCTGCCAGAAAAATGGGCCTTGTTCTTTTTCCATATACAACCCTTCGCTACGAGAACAATGATTTTAATGAGACCTCTAATAAATTCACTCCATCGGCCGGAGGGGATATACGCTTCCAGATCAGCTCGAATGCATCTGCCAACATTACCATAAATCCGGATTTCGCCACCGTGGAAGCCGACCAGGAACAGATCAACCTCACCGGCTACGAACTCAGCTATCCTGAAAAACGTCTTTTCTTCCAGGAAGGAAATGAGATGTATCAAACCCGCATCCGTACTTTCTATTCAAGGCGAATTGAAGATATCGCCGGAGGGGCAAAGATCAGTGGCAAGGTAGGGGCTTATAACTTTAATGTTTTAAGTGTCAGAAGCCTTGAAATTGAAGAGGAAGACGAACCTCCTGCCTTCTTTACAGCGGCACGGGTGAAAAGAGATGTACTTAAGTCCTCAATGGTGGGCCTGACATATGCCGATAAAACATGGAATAATGGTTACTCCAGGTCTGTCAGTGGAGATTACCTGTTTAACCTTGGGGAGAAATGGAAGTTGACGGGCCAGTTTGTCACCAGCTTCCCGGGCGACTTCTGGTCATCGAGTGCCTTTTTTGTACGTTTCGCCCGAGAGAATAACATTTACCACTATCATATCAGGTATTCCGATGTCGGGGATAATTTTATGGAAAATATCAATGAAACAGGTTTTATCCGCGACGATGACCGTCGGGAACTGGACGGGGATATTGAATACAGATGGTGGCTGCAAAACAATGTATTTGAATATATACAGCTTGTTTCTGCCAATAATATCTTCTGGAGCCAGAAAGGCATATTGCGCAGCTGGTATGTAACCGAATATGTAAACTTTTATTTCCGGAATAAGTTCAACATCACCTATTCATACAATAATGAATTCAAAAATGAATTCAGATTGATTAAGAATAATTTTTATAATCACAAACATTCGTTAGGCCTGGGATATAATACAGATGAATGGTCGAGCGCACGCCTGCAATACACTTTTGGGAAAAATTTTGACCGGGATTTTTATCTGATAACAGGAGATGTCAGCTTTAAAGTGTCAGATAAGTTTTCAATGGAGTTTTCATCTAATTATGTAAATTTCAGCCCGGATACTACAAATAGCACGACACTGATAAATGTCGTTTCTGCCCAGTATTATTTCACAAAGGACCTCTGGATAAAAGTTTTTGCTCAAAACAGTACCAACATTGAACGTATTTATGTTTATGGCCTGTTCGGCTGGCGTTTCAAGCCTCCCTTTGGTGCCGTTTACCTGATCTATACCCGCGACCAAATGCAAATGCTCCCCGGCGAGAATCAGCAACAGGCCGACATTATATTTCTAAAACTGACTTATCCTATCAGGATATTGTAAAACGAAGCCTGGTCATTTTATATTTACCCTGCACCCTGCACCCTGCACCTTGTACCCTGCACCCATTGCATTGTGAGAAATTAAACATTAACCCTTTTAGCTCGCTCAAAAGGTGCATTCCTGTCAAATAGATAACGATAGGTTGTATGTGTCTTGTAGATCTTTGATCCTATCTGTTCACAAACTTTCATCATGGTGGGATTGAAATCACCAATCCAGTTCAATTCAAGGTCATTGTATGGAAAGCCGGGAGCCTTGGCAAGCCTCTCAAATGCTACAACAAGGCCTGCTTCCACACCTTTCCCCTGATGCTCGGGGACCACTCCGAAAAGCCTGCCTATAATGCGTGTAACTGTCCTGCGAAACCTGAGATGATACATCAGCCTCAGCTTATTCACGAGGTGCAGCTTACCGTTAAAGTTGCGTAATATCTGTGAAATATCCTGCATCATTATAAAAAACCCAATCGGTTCGCCTTTATAGTAGGCAATATGAATGAGCCGTTTATCCATAATGGGCTTCATCTGATTTAGCAAGGCGAGGCTGTGGACTTTGGTGATTTTCGGAACCCCCGGAAACCTGGCCCATGCAGCATTAAAGATGATGGAAAAGTCCTCTGCAATTTTATTTATTTTAGACTTGTCGAATATCTCAAAAGTATAATCAGGATTATCAAATACTCTTATTGCCTTTTGAAGTATTTCGTCCTTCATACTAACCTTCTTTTTTTTGCGGTAGTAGGTGTATGCATTAAAATAGGTGTCAAAACCAGATGCTTCAAATAGTTCCCTGTAATAGGGG
>DAOVZP010000211.1 GCA_030635045.1 Bacteroidota bacterium
GACGTTCAGCTATAATGCCAGCGACTCCCTGAATATGATCATCATGGGCCTTGCCGAAAAAGGTGACCATGTTGTTACCACCATGCTGGAGCATAATTCGGTGCTTCGCCCATTGCATCACCTCCAATTGAACGGTGTTGCAGAAGTAACCCACGTACCCTTTGATAAGCAAGGTTATGTCGATCCTGACGACATAAAAAAAGCTATTAAGAAAAACACCAAAATGGTGATAGTGAATCACAGTTCCAATGTGATCGGCACCGTACAGAATGTAACAGCAATGGGTAAGATCTGTAAAGAAGCCGGAGTATATTTTGTTGTAGATGCCAGCCAGAGTGCCGGCGCCATCCCTATTGACATGAAAGCAATGGGCATTGATGCCCTTGTCTTTACTGGACATAAATGCCTGTTGGGGCCAACCGGTATCGGGGGCTCCTATGTTATGGAAAGCCTGCCGGTGAAAGGGACCCGCTTCGGAGGAACAGGTGTTCGCTCTGCGCAAAAAACCCACCTGACAGAATTTCCCTACAGGATGGAATGCGGAACCCTTAACACCGTTGGGGTGGCAGGCCTCTACGCAGGAACTCAGTGGGTGCTGGAGCATGGCATTGAAAAGTTGCATGCACAGGAAATGGAACTGTGGAAAAAACTTAAAGCCGGCGTCCGGAATATCGAAAATATTACACTCTACTGTGCTGAAGACCCGGCAAACAGGAATGCAGTGCTGAGCATGAATATTGATAAATTCGATTCAGGAGATGGGGGAACCCTGCTCGATGTAGATTATAACATTGCCTGCCGTACCGGGCTTCAATGCGCTCCGCTGGTACATGAAGGCATTGGAACCATCGACATACATGGTACCGTGAGGCTCAGCATCGGCCCTTTCAACACCGAAGCACATATCGATGCCGCCATCGAAGCACTTGAGGATATTGCCTCCATTCCAAGGTAGGGTTGCCAACCCTATTAAGGTTGCCAACCCTATTCCGGGCAAAATGCTAATTTTGCCATTTGGACTTTCATTATAACAGATAATATGACAAAGATCATCGGCCTTGGAAATGCACTCGTAGACATTATTGTATTTATTGATGAAGATGAGTTGCTCGAAAAACTTGATCTTCCCAAAGGAAGCATGCAATTGGTGGATATAGAAAAATCAAGCATGATAAGAAAAGCATGTGAGCATCTCCCCTCTTCTTTCGCTAGTGGCGGGTCGGCAGCAAACACTATTTACGGATTGGCCAAACTGGGAGTTGAGACCAGTTTTATCGGTAAAATCGGGAAAGATGATTATGGCCGGATCTTCAAAGAAGACCTGGAAAAAAGTAATATCAAACCTGTGCTGCTAACAAGCGATACACACTCGGGAAGGGCGGTTGCACTGATCAGCCCCGACAGGGAAAGAACCTTTGCAACCCACCTTGGAGCCGCTATTGAGTTGAATGCGGATGACCTGCACACGGATCATTTTAGCGGACACGATATTTTTCATATTGAAGGCTATATTGTCCAGAACAATGAACTTCTTGAAAAGGCGGTGAAACTGGCAAAAGAAAATGGAATGGATATCTCCTTGGATCTTGCAAGCTACAACGTGGTGGAGGACAATCTTGAATTCCTGCGATATATAGTGAAAGAATATGTCGATATTGTTTTTGCCAATGAGGAAGAGTCCAAGTCCTTCACGGGCAAAGAACCCCTTGAAGCCCTGAATGAGTTGGCTGAATTTTGCAGAATAGCAGTTGTAAAAATCGGTAAGGAGGGATCCCTCGTAAAAAGTGGAGAGGATGTTTTCCACATCGATGCCATTGATGTCGAGCTTGTCGATACCAACGGGGCCGGAGATATTTATGCTGCCGGGTTCCTGTATGGCATGAGCCGTGGCTGGTCCCTCGATAAATGTGGTAAGGCAGGCGCTATTCTTGCCGGCAAGATCATTGAAATTAGCGGTGCCAGATTAGATGAAACAGGATGGGAAAAAGCCATGAAACTTATCGTCTCGATCTGATACATTTAAGCCCCTGATAACCACTTCCCTTGTCCCCCTGATTATTTGAACTGCTTATTTTTATTATTAATCAGATTTTTATACTTTTGCATGCCATTTCGGGCAATTTAGTAACTAAAGACAATAGAATCCATATGAAGGCCTATCAAACGAATGAAATTAAGAATATCGCCATTTTAGGCGGAGCCAAGTCCGGTAAAACCACCCTCGTTGAAAGTATGTTGTTCGAAGGGGGCCTGATCAAGAGGAGAGGATCCGTTGATGATAAGAATACTGCTTCCGATTACAGGGATATCGAACTTGAACGTCAGAATTCTATTTTCTCAACAGTATTATATACCCTGTACCAGAATAGTAAGATCAACATTATCGACACTCCCGGTTTTGACGACTTCGTAGGAGAGGTTGTTTCAACCCTCAAGGTTGTTGACACTGCCGTGCTTGTTGTAAATGCTCAAAATGGTGTTGAGGTTGGTACTGAGATCACCTGGCGCCATGCAAACAAAAATAACACACCTGTCATTTTTGCCATTAACCATCTGGAGCATGAAAACTCTAACTTCGATGAGACCATAGCTCAGATGAAATCAAGTTTTGGTGGAGGAATCACTGTTGTTCAGTATCCTGTAAATGCAGGCCTCGGCTTTAATTCTTTCATCGACCTCATTAAGATGAAGATGTATAAGTACGCCGATGATGGCGGAAAAGCCGAGATCCTCGATATTCCTGACGATGAAAAAGCCAGGGCCGAAGAGATGCAGGCAGCAATGATCGAAGACCTGGCCACAAGCGATGAAGCCCTGATGGAGATCTTCTTCGAAAACGGAACACTTAGCGAAGACGAAATGAGAAGCGGGCTTAAAACAGGCCTTAATACCAGAGGGTTCTTCCCGGTTATGTGTATCAATGCAAAGCATGATATGGGCGTTGACAGATTGCTTGAATTTATTGTTAAAAATGCCCCTTCACCGGATGAAATGCCGGCCATTACGACCAAAGGCGGTAAAGAGCTGTCATGCAAAACTTCAGATCCTGCCACTGCTTTTGTTTTTAAAACAACCATAGAATCCCATCTTGGGGAAGTTATTTTCCTGAAACTTTACGGTGGGGAGATCTCTGAAGGCATGGACATGAACAATGCCAATACCAGCACCAAGGAAAGGATATCACAGATATTTGCTTTCTGTGGTAAAAACCGTGAAAAGCTTGATAAGGTATATGCCGGTGATATTTTCGCAACCATAAAATTAAAGAATACACATACCAGCAATACGCTCAATTCACTAAAAGGTGGTGATGATGAGATCGAAGCGATTGAATTTCCTAACCCTAAATTCCGTACGGCCATAAAGGCCCAGAACCAGGCGGATGATGAAAAACTCGGTGTGGCACTCAACGAGATGCATAAATCCGATCCTACCATTATCGCAGGTTTTTCAAAAGAATTGCGGCAGCTTATCGTAGAAGGCCAGGGAGAATTGCACCTCAACATCATGAAGTGGCACCTGGAAAACCAGTATAATATCTCTATTGGGTTTCATACCCCGAAGATCCCTTACAGGGAAACTATTACCAGGGTATCCCAGGCTAATTTTCTGCATAAAAAACAATCTGGAGGATCGGGCCAGTTTGGTGAAGTATATATGCTTATCGAACCCTATTCAGAAGAAGCACCTGAACCCAAAAAGTTTAAGCTTAAACAACAGATTAAAATGTCTTCTGTTAACCCGCTTAGCATTATCAAGGGTGACTCTGAGGTTACCGTTAACGTCAGGGGTAAGGACGAAATTGAGCTTGAGTGGGGTGGAAAACTTATTTTCTATAACTGTATCGTTGGTGGAGCGATCGATACCAGGTTCCTGCCCGCTATTCTTAAGGGCATCATGGAACGCATGGAACGAGGGCCTCTTACCGGTTCATATGCCCGTGATATCAGGGTTATGGTATACGACGGGAAAATGCACTCCGTCGACTCCAATGAGATATCTTTCAAGCTGGCAGGCCGTAATGCCTTCAGCCTTGCGTTTAAGGAAGCAGGCCCTAAGATCATGGAGCCTATCTATGACGTGGAAATTATGGTTCCTGAAGATAAAATGGGTGGCGTAATGACCGACCTGCAGGGCCGCCGTGCCATCATCATGGGTATGGACGGAGGTTCAATTAAGGCACGTGTACCACTGGCAGAGATGAACAGGTATTCAACTGCCCTCAGCTCGCTGACCAGCGGCCGCGCTTCCTATGAAATGACCTTTGCTGAATATGCACAGGTACCACCCGACGTACAGGATAAGCTTCTGAAAGCTTACGAAGAACAAAGCGAAGAAGAATAAATCATAGAAAAATAATTGATTAAGAGGCTGTCTCAAAAGGTCTGCTCAAGGTCATTTCGACCAAAGGGAGAAATCTATTCTAC
>DAOVZP010000336.1 GCA_030635045.1 Bacteroidota bacterium
AGCAGGGCAAGTTCAGTAAAGACTGCCAGATGATGATGTTTTCTCAGGGTGTTAATCAATTTCATGATAAATTCATAATTATGATCTTTATCATCATTCCATCTTTGCATATAAAAATAAGAAAAAACCATGCTAATTCCAATGCTGAGTTCACGAATGGTATGTTTTATTCAATGTAAACCCATTTTTTCATATTTTTGAATAAATAAATAATACGATTGGATTTTAAAACTTTGTATAACCGAAGAAGCCGTTTTATCTGGCTGATGGCCGTCATGATGTTGCCGTTGTTCTTCATCAACGTGCGTTCATCACATGACTGGGGTGGTGATTTTGCCATGTACATCATGCAGGCCGAAAATATTGTGAATGGCGTTTCCCAGTCTGAAACGGCATACATATACGAGCCTGATAATCCTGTACTCGGGCCGCCGGCTTATCCAATAGGATTTCCGCTGTTGCTCAGCCCCGTATATGCCCTGGCGGGAAACAGTGTTTTTGCCTTCACCCTCTGGATCACGGCATTCCTCATGGGGATCGGGATGATCATGGCTGTTTTCCTGCGAAGGTATTTTAGTGATCTTATCGTCTTTTTCCTGGTCATGATAGTGGTCTACAACCCTTGGACCCTGAGCATGAAGCTGGAGATCATGTCGGAATTCCCATTTACTTTCTTGCTCCTGCTATGCCTCTTCTTGTTTGAAAAATATGGCAAGGGGCCCTTCTGGATGGGGATCATTATTGCCATACTTGGCGGACTGCTGATGTCGGTCAGGGCTATTGGAGTAGTATTTCCCATTGCAGTTTTGATCTGGGCGGTAAGAAAGAGGTTCATTGAAAAGGATAAAACTCCGATGAGCAAGTGCGTATGCGGCTTTTTGGTTGGTGTGGGTTCGATCCTGGTATATCTTTTGCTTAATAATGTCATCTTTGCCGTGCCCCAGGCAGAAGGCGGTTCTTATACCGGCATATGGGGTGAGGAAAAGCTGTATGCCACAGTTCTCTATAACCTGGCATATTATACCGAGCAGTTCAAATATTTCTTCTCCCCCTGGGGTGGATCATGGAACTTCCTGCCACTGATCCTGAAAGCAGCCATATTCATATTTACCCTGCTGGGAATGATCCGCATGTTCTTCCGGCGTCTGGAACTCATGGACATGATCGTGATACTGTACTTCGGCGTTTTACTGATATATCCATACCGGCATGGAGGAATACGTTTTCTATTCCCCATCATGCCATTCCTGGCTTTTTATCTCGTCAGGGGGTTGGAGACGGTGCACATCTTTCCGAATATAAAGAACAGTGCGAAAGTCTGGTTCCTGGGATGCCTGGTGCTGGTTTCCTACCTGAATATGTTCTGGATCATCATACATACCGATCACCAAACAATAAAAGGCCCACAGGAACAGCTGTCAGAAGAAGCCTTTGAATATATCAGGAATAATACCGCTGAAGATGATGTGATCATTTTCTCCAAACCCCGGGTGCTTGCGCTATACACCAACCGGAATTGCCTGGCCAATAATAAGGAATTTACACCCGGGGAGATCGCTGACCTGATCTTTGCCTATGAAGTAGATTATGTGCTTACACACACTGAAATATCCGATGCTGCCATTCATGATTTTATCAGGAAACAGGATTACATTTGTGAATATTTGTGGAGTAATGAGAAGTTTGTGCTTTATAAGGTCGTTAGGTAGGGTTGAGTGTTGAGTGTTGAGTTGGTGTTAGGTGTGGGGTGTTAGGTTGAGCTTGACCCCGGAGGGGTCACATATCATTAGCCCCGGGTTTTAACCCGGGGATAAGAGGTTATATTAAATTATCACCCTCCCCCCGATAATGTCCGTTCGGAGAAACGTAGCTGGAATGGGGAGGGTTTAGGGAGGGGAGGACAACGCGATAATTACGAAAGAATAAAAATGAAACGTTTGCATAAATTATACAGAGCCTTTGTATTGATTTTGAAGAAGCCGTACCTGCTTAATAAGATCATCGACGACAATGATGTATGGCAGGGAAGGGTTCAGAAGGAATATGGCAATGGTGGTGGCCTCCATGAGGTCAGGTTTCATGATCTGGCAGGAGGGGAGGAGGTAAGCGTTAAACCATTTTCATTTCTGGAAGGTGGCTCACTGCCCACCGACCTCGCCCTGTTGCGGCTGCTGGCTGCTGGTTTTGATGAATGCACATACTTTGAGATAGGCACCTGGCGTGGAGAAAGTGTTGCCAATGTAGCGGAGATAGCAAGGGATTGCACCACCTTGAATTTACCGGCCGGGGAAATGCTTGAGGCAGGCCTTGATCCGGCCTATGTGGAGCAGCATGCGATGTTCTCCCGTGGATTACCCAATGTTATGCACCTGGAAGGAAATTCACAATCATTCGACTACGCCGGCTTAAATAAAAAATACGACCTTATCTTTATCGATGGCGACCATCACTTCGAATCCATAAAGCAGGATACCCAAAATGTTTTCAAACACCTGGTGCATGACAAAAGCATTGTGGTATGGCATGATTATGCCTGGCAACCAGGCAATGTGCGTCATGAAACCCTGGCAGCCATCATGGGCGGAGTGCCCGAAGTCTTCCGCCAAAACCTTTATGCTGTGCGTAACACACTATGTGCTATCTGCCATCCGGGTGATCTCAGATCACAAAACCCATCAGTCGTGGCGAAAATGGATGAAGCCTTCGAAGTAAGGCTGAAGGCATAAAAAATGATAAGTGTTCTTATTGGTACCTGAAATAACGGTAGCAATCAGGGTAATCTACCTGGTCATTCATGTTCTCCAGATAATAGATGATCGCCTCTGCAGTGGAGTATGGCTGAACCTCTCCGCTTAGCGGGAAATAATTATCATACACAGCAGGAATATAGTCATTGATCCCTAACAATAAGATCGTAGTATTGGGTATGATGTTGTTGCTCAGATCTCTTATTTCAACGCT
>DAOVZP010000101.1 GCA_030635045.1 Bacteroidota bacterium
CACGTAAAAGGAAAAACCCCAGTTCGGATCAACGAAGTATATGCCGGGAATCCCGCCTCCGACCCATGGTCGACAGCCACTAACACCAATACGATACTTGGCGTTTTCGGGCCTAACGGGCTTGGATACATTCCTGCCAGCCCGAGTGAGCTCGGAAACTGGTCGGGAGGTAATGCAAGCGACGTTAACAATGCTATCAATGCAGGGGCGTTTATCATGCAGCATCGTGATCACGGAGGTAACACGGGATGGGGCGAACCAGCCTATAATAACAGCAGCCTTGACGGCCTGTCGAACGAAGATCCCGTTTTCGTGTTTTCTATCAATTGCCTGACCGGAAAATATAACTGGTCAGGTGAATGTTTTGCTGAAAAATTTCACCGTATGGAACAAGGTGCATTGGGTATCATTGCCGCATCTGAGGTTTCTTATTCATTCGTGAACGACACCTATGTCTGGGGCTTGTATGACTATATGTGGCCTGAATTCCTGCCACAATTCGGTGCTATGATCCCTGAAGAAAGAGGTATGCTCCCCGCTTTTGCCAATGTAGCAGCCAAATATTTCCTTCAGGCATCCAACTGGCCATATAATATCAACAACAAGGAAGTAACCTATAACCTTTTTCATCACCATGGGGGTGCCTTCCAGTCAATTTATTCAGAAGTTCCCATGAACCTGATGGTACTTCATGCTAATGTACTGCTAACGGGTGCCGGCAGCTTTACCGTGACTGCAGATTCAGGAGCTTTCATTGCACTCTCACATAACGGCGAGATCCTTGGAACAGCAATGTCAGACGGAACACCACAGGCTGTCAGTGTCACTCCATTGATTCCGGGCGACGTAATGGATTTGGTTGTGACAAAACAGAACTATTTCCGCTACCATGCTGCTATTGATGTTATACCGGCCAACATGCCTTATGTAGTATATAATGACTTTGCCATCAATGACGATGCAGGCAATGGCGATGGCATCCTTGATTATGGAGAATCGATATTATTGTCACTTACCCTTGAAAATGTAGGGCTCATCGATGCTCTTGGCGTAGATGCCGAAGTGGCAAGCAGCAACAGCCATGTCACCGTCACTGATAATACAGCTTCCTTTGGAGATGTCTTATCCACGCAAACAGTTACTGTAACGGATGAGTATGCCTTCGATGTTGCCACGGATGTAAGCGATGGTGAGCTAATCACATTCAGCGTTGAAGCCACTGACGGCGACTCCATCTGGAATAGCTTTTTTAGTATGCAGGCACATGCTCCTGTAATGGATTATGATTATTTCGAGATCGACGATGCTGCCGGTAACGGCAATGGAAGGCTTGATCCTGACGAAACAGTCGAGGTCACTGTATATATAGCAAATACCGGCTCATCCGAAGCTTATAATGCTGAGGTGACATTAAGCTGCAGTAGTGGCTATGTAACAATAAGCGGCGGACCTGTAACGGTTGGCGACATGCCTGGCTACAGTACAGGTGAGGCAACCTTCTCAGTAAGCGCATCCGCAAACACACCGGGCGGATTTAATGCGTTATTCTCCGTCGATATCAATGCCGATATGGACATTAGCGGTACAGGCGACTTTGATATTACCATTGGCCAGTTTTCGGCCCTGATCCTTGACCTTGACCCGCAAAACCATTCAGGCCCGGCCATGATGCAGGCCTTTGACGATCTTGATCTTATTGCCAGCTATGCAACTTCGTTCCCTGACGACCTGAGCCAGTATAAATCAGTATTTGTGACCCTTGGTATCATCTTTACAGGCCATGAATTGAATTCTATTGAAAGCATGAAGCTTCTGCAGTACCTTTATTCGGGTGGCCGCTTATACCTTGAAGGCCGCAGGACATGGTACGATGATCCCCCCCAACCTATTCACCATAAGTTCGAGATAGATGTAGTGGTAGATACCTGGTTTGAATATGATACCATTACCGGCGTAACAGGCACATTTACCGAAGGGATGCTGTTTGAATTTGGCGGATCAAGCCCTTATAACGATTATTATATGGTTCCCGAAGGAAGTGCGTTTACCATCCTGAACGGCCCGGAAGCGGATTACGGATGTGCCGTGGCTTATGATGAGGGATCTTATAAAACCATTGGATGTTCATTTGAATTCGGTGATCTGATCGATGCAGACAACCCTTCAACGCAAAAAAGGCTCATGCTTGAATACCTCGAGTTCTTTGGTGACATTGTTACTTCCATTCCCGATGATGAAGCAACGGAAAGTAGTGCTTCCATTGGAAAGACGTACCCGAACCCGTTCACGGATCAGACAACGGTAACATTCAGCCTCCGGGAAAAAATGCATGTAGGGATCGATATTTTTAGTTTGGATGGCAGAAAGATCGCCACTCTCGTAGAACAGGACCTGGGAGCAGGCGAACACAGTGTCATATGGGACGGAACCGATAGCCAGGGCAATGAAGTAAATAGTGGAATATACTTATGCACCCTGAGAACCAACTCAGTAATTGCCACCAAAAAGTTAATTCACTATTAATAAGAGTTTTAATCAATTATATATTTGCTCTGTTTGTTAAAAATCAGTAACAAATCAAATTACATTTAAAAAGGCTAAAAATGAAAAAATCAACGTTCCTGAAGCAATCACTCACATTATTTATCGTGTCTTTTCTCATGGCAGTATTCAGCTATGCAGATGAGGTAAAATATAATGACAGTTGGGCAAACCAGGGATTTAACCTGCTAAAGGCTGAAAATTCAAACGTCCGGGTGATCCACTCTGTAAACAGTTTCAGTTTTAATACAACTAACATCAATGGAGAAGAGATGACCGTGATCAACATGCCCGGCAGTATGCTCTCCAATGATGAAGGGGCTCCAAATCTTCCGGGAGAAGGAAGATATGTAGCCATGCCTCTTGGAGCCACTGCCAAGCTGAATATCATCAGTATGCAGGTTGAAACATTTCAAAATATTGAAATGGCACCTGCACCACGTATACCTTTTGAGGATGACGACAGTCCTCTGTATTATGAAAAGAATATGACAATTTACGGGCAAAATGCATTTTACCCTGCGAACCCGGTGAAGGTTTCCGAACCAACTCAGATCAGGGGCGTTGACGTTGTCATGCTCGGCATCACACCTTTTCAATATAACCCCGTAACAAAGGAATTAAAAGTCCTGCGTGATATCGAGGTGGAAATTGTTTTCGAAGGTGGAACCGGTCAGTTTGGAGATACCAGGTATCGCAGCAGGTGGTGGGACCCGATCATGGCTGATGCAATTATGAACTTTGAATCTCTTCCGGAGATCGACTATAACTGGATGCACCAGGAAGAAAATGCTGAAGGCGGAGGCTGTGAATACCTTATCATCACACCTGATGGAAGTGATTTCGTAACCTGGGCAAATACTATCGCCACATTCCGTAATAAACAAGGTATCCTCACAGATGTGGTTACCCTCACCGAAGTTGGAGGCAATTCAACTTTTGCCATTGAGAGCTTTGTAAATGATGCCTATAATAACTGGGCAATTCCGCCTTCGGCAGTATTAGTACTCGGCGATTACGGAACTAACATTTCAAACAATGTAATTGCACCTATCTACAACAGTTACTGTGCTTCGGATAATATTTATGCTGACGTTAATGGCGACCACCTTCCTGAAATAGCCTTTGCACGTATTACTGCAAACGATGCAAGTCAACTGGAAACTATGGTTACCAAATTCATCGATTACGAAACAAATCCGCCGACAAACCCTGATTTCTACAACAACCCTATCACAGCAGTAGGCTGGCAAACAGAGCGTTGGTTCCAGATTTGCGGGGAAACTGTTGGAGGATATTGGAAAAATGAACTTGGCAAAAACCCTGTACGTATCAATGCTATTTACTCAGGAAGCCCGGGCAGTACATGGTCCACAGCCCAAAATACAGGTACCGTTGTCAACTATTTCGGGCCCAACGGCCTGGGATATATCCCTGCTGCCCCAAGTACACTTGGCGGATGGACAGGCGGTAATGCCACCATGGTAAACAACACCATTAATAATGGCTCTTTCATGATGCTGCACAGAGATCACGGAAATACAAACGGCTGGGGAGAACCCGCTTATTATAGTTCAAGCATTAATGGCCTCAATAATGAAGACCTTACCTTTGTAATGTCCATCAACTGCCTTACAGGAAAGTATAATATGTCCGGTGAGTGTTTCACTGAAAAATTTCACCGTCACACTTCAGGTGGTGAAAACGCCGGTGCTCTCGGCCTGATAGCAGCATCAGAAACCTCATATTCTTTTGTGAACGACACCTATGTGTGGGGAGTTATCGACAATATGTGGCCAGCCTTCATGCCTCTTTACGGTACAGAATACCCACAGGATTATGCAATGCCGGCTTTTGGTAATGCTTCCGGAAAATTTTTCCTCCAGCAGTCGGGTTGGCCATATAATACCGGAAACAAGCAGGTAACCTATCACCTGTTCCATCATCATGGAGGTGCCTTCCTGACTATTTATTATGAAGAACCAATAGACCTCAGCATTCAGCATGATGGCACAATACCTTTTGGTGCTTCTACTTTCGTGATGTCAGCTGACATGGGATCCCTGATCTCACTGTTCCGTGATGGAGATATCCTTGCAACAGCAACTGCTACCGGTAATACACAGGCAATTCCTATTCCTTCACTGCCTCTTGGTGCACAGGTAACACTTACCGTGACCAAACAAAACTATTTCCGTCATGAAGAGCTGATCCCTGTTGAAGATGCATTGACTGCCAATTTTGAGGCAAACATTACAACTACCTGCCCCGATGGAAGCGTGAACTTTACAGACCTGAGCCAGGGTGACCCCATTTCATGGCTCTGGACATTTGAAGGTGGTGACCCTGCCAGTTCTACAGATCAGAACCCTCAGGGCATCATATATGCAACAGCCGGGACATTTGATGTTACACTGGAGGTTACAAGCACAAATTCAACCGATACATATACCATCAGTGATTATATTACTGTATTGGAAAATGTTGAGGTGGAAGCCATGGTTACTGCTTCGTCAGAAGATATCTGTGCCGGTGAAGAAGCAACATTCAATGTTGTGGTTGACAATGGCGGTGCCACACCTGCATACCTATGGAAACTCAATGGTGTTGAAGTTGGCGACGGAACTGATACTTACATTACCGGTGATCTTGTTGATGGTGACATTGTAGCTTGTGAAGTTACATCCTCACTTGATTGTACTATTCAAAACCCTGTTATGTCGAATGACATTAGCATGACTGTAAATGATATCCTGCCGGTAAGTGTATTGATAGAAACTGCAGCGCTGCAAATATGTGAAGGCAACGAGGTGGAATTCACTGCAACACCGGAAAACGGTGGCGATATTCCGGTATACCAATGGAAAGTAAATGGTGAAGATGTTGGGGGTAACAACCCTGTATTCATTACTTCTGACCTGGTTGACGGGGATGTTGTAACATGTGAGCTAAGCTCAAATGCGAATTGTATCACAGGCAATCCAGCCATGTCAAACACTCTTACTATGGTTGTTATGAGTGAGTTGCCCGCAGGCGTAAGTATTATCGCGAATCTTGAAGAAATCTGTACGGGTGATGAGGTAAGCTTTACTGCAAGCCCGGAAAATGGAGGTGCAGAACCAACATATCAATGGAAAGTTAATGGCGAGAACGCAGGTGAGAACAACAATACATTCATTACAACTGAACTTGCTGATGATGACGTAGTAAGCTGCGAAATGACTTCTTCGTTTGAATGTGCCATCAATAATCCTGCTTCCTCAAATCCTATAGGTATGTCGGTAAATCCATATCCGGGGGAAATGGCTACACCTGACGGGCCCGCTTATGTTGATCTGCTATCAAGCCAGACCAGCGATTATTCTACAACCAACGATCCTTTTGCATCAAGCTACACCTGGACCGTATCTCCCGATAATGCAGTGGAAGAACTATCGGTAGATATGTTTAACCTTTCCGTTACATGGGCACAATCATACACAGGCCAGGCTAATATCGAGGTTTTTGGAACCAATGATTGCGGTGATGGCCCGACATCTTCAGCTCTGGAAGTTACTGTTAACAATACTTATGGTATTGGAGAAAATGACCTGAACGTTGGTGTTTCTGTATTCCCTAACCCCAACAACGGGACTTTCACCGTGAAACTTTCGTCTGTAAGCAATGAAGTTGTAAAACTCAGGATCAGAAGCATCGTTGGTGAATCTGTCTTAAGTGAAGAACAACTCACTGTTAATGGTGAATTTATTAAAACCATTGACTTGAGTAAATTTGCAGAAGGTATATATTTCTTAATCCTGGAAAATAACAATAAGGTTATTACTGAGAAAATTGTTGTGCAGAAATAAGCA
>DAOVZP010000223.1 GCA_030635045.1 Bacteroidota bacterium
AATATATCAAAAGTGCCGGGCTCCAGGGTCACACTTATTTTTCCATCCTGAAAGTCAGGTCTGGGACCAAAATGACTTTGCAGGCTTATTTCCAAGAACCTGTCCGGAATTTCAAAAGTAAGGTTTTTTGCCTGATCACCCTTGTTCATAACCACAATTACAATATCGTCGAAGTATGTCCTGCAATAGGCATAAGTCTGTTCATCTACGAGCAAGGTTTCAAAGTCACCATAAATCAAAGGTAGATTGTTATGCCGCAGTTCTGTGAGTTTCTGAACGGTTTTCAAAACATTAGATTCATGCTCATTCAGCGCATCAAAGCGCATCATGCGCCGGCAGTCAGGGTCGTTACCGCCTGGCATCCCGATCTCGTCACCATAATAAATAACAGGCAATCCGGGTATGGTCAGATTAAATGCGAAAAGCATTTCGGTTACTTTATACCCGGCTACATCACCCACGCCAATCTCTCTTGTCCAGCCGGCCATCTTTGCATCCTCATCGAAGTGCAGATCTCCACCTGCATAGGAAGTAAAACGTCCGCGGTCCTGATTACCGCTGATATATCCCATCAGGTTGTGAGCGCCATAATACTGCAGGCTTTCTTTAAGTGAGGCATCCAGCCGGCTAAAAGGTTCGTCCGGCCGTATCAGTACTGCCAGAGCATCATCGTACACATTGAAATCGAACTGTGCGTCCAGCATTCCGGTCCCCACATAACTGCTGATGAGGTCAGGGCCACCATAAGTTTCACCGATCTGAAACAACTGTCTTCCCCCTGCATCCGTTACCTTCTCCTTAAGTTTTTTGGTAAGCGCCCGCCAGAATACTTCCGGGATATGTTTGGTGGCATCGTGCCTGAAACCGTCGAGATCATACTTTGTGATCCAGTAAACTGCCGAATCGGAAAGCATCTCATACACTACAGGTTTTGCAAGGTCGAGAGTAGGAAGAAAAACATCAAACCATGTAGTAAGCCTGTATTCATCCCATCGCTCTGTATTCAGCGAACCATCAGGCAGATAAAGCTCTGTTGCCCAGTCGGGATGCTCCTGATATACAGGATGTTCCTGATGCACATGATTGGCTACAATATCCAATAAAACGTTCATATCATTTTCATGGGCAAGGCCTACAAGCTCATGCAGGTCTTCCTCAGTGCCATACCTGTCGTCGATTAGCGTAAATGATATTGGCCAGTAACCGTGGTAGCCCGAAAATTTAGATGAAGGTTCCGGCCAGTAGCCAAATGCACCTTCCGGGTTCTTTATTACCGGAGATATCCATATGGTATTTACGCCAAGGCCTTTAAAATATCCATCCCTGATCTTCCGGCTAATCCCCTTAATGTCACCTCCGTGGTAATCGGCAGCCGGCAGCACTTCCGGGTTATCGAGGGGCCTGTTGTTGGAAGTATCGGCATCATAAAATCTGTCGACAAAGGCATTATAAAGGATCATGCCATGCATATCGAAGCGGGTGATCATTGCCGGGTCATCAAGGACTCTTCCGTATTCAAGCGGAATGAGCAATTCATTGGACACGCCGGATGCATTCCATGCCCATACCCTGATGAATGAGCGCTGCATCTTTTTCGCTGCTTCCGGAATCTCTATCTCATATTCTCCGGCCTCTTCAAGCTCAATATATTCTTCAGGTAGCCTGATATTCTGCCAGAAAGCCACGAGGCCATCCAGCTCCCGCTCAAATCCGATCTCGATATCGTCGTCTTCATATTCATCGGTATATAATACAGGTGCTTTTTTTGCAATATCCAATCCTACCGATAAAAGTGAATTAAATCCACCCATATTATTGTCGATCTTGATTTGATTTGCAGGATCAAGGCCTTCCACGCCATCAACAACCAGCAGATACTGGTATGTACCGGGATTTAACATAAGTGTAGCCTTCCATATCCCATCTTCAAGTTCAAAATCCGGTCGTCCGGCGGTCCATCCGTTGAATTCCCCACGAACCGTCACATTTTCATATTGCTTATCACCGGGATCGAACAGCAATTCCACTGCCTGCTTTCCCGAACGGAGTAGAAGAATGGATTCGGTGATTCCATTGGCCGTCACATCAAGTGTAAGAATGGCAGGCATTCCGGGGTAAGACAGAAAACGAATGATCCCATCATTCAAACTATACAGGCTATCATTTACTCCAACGATGGTGACATGCCCGATCTCATCTGTATTCAGATAAAAATCAGACAGGAATATCTCTGTTTGGCCAATATTCAGGCTCACCGGGCTTGCCAGTCCAATAATATTTGATTCCGGGCTAAGCGATGGATATTTATCCACAGTACAAGCCGCGACAGCCAGTATCACTGTAAAGAGCAACAAGTATTTTTTCATTTGATCAATTTTTTGAAATCATATAAATTTATTTCAGCTCGAGGATCAGGGCTGATTTGGGAGGAATCGAAATTGCTGAGATGTCGGAAATATTCAATTGCCCGGTCACCTCAAACGCCTGACGCCTGCCTTTGATGCATTCATCAAAACGGTCGAGATCCGGCATATTCACTGATTGATAGTTATTATTCATTACCACCATGAGTGTTTCGTTCTCATTTACCCTGAAATAAACATATACTCCGGCTTCAGGAATGAAGTGGACAAGCTTTCCATCGTGCACCACCGAAGCATTCCTGCGCCAGTTTTGAATCTGCTTCACAAATTGCTGCGCTTCCAGTTGATTCTCATTCAGGCCTGCACCGCTAAAAGCACTCACATCGTCACCTTCCCATCCCCCGGGAAAATCTTCACGTATGTGGCCATGGCCCCGATGCTCCTCTCCGGTCATCAGTATCTCTGTTCCATAATAAACCATGGGAATACCGCGTGTGGTATACAAAAAGACAAGGCCCATTTTGTATTTGTTCAGATCCTCCCCCATCACGGTATAATACCTTGACAGGTCATGGTTATCAGGAAATATAACATTGAAATAAGGATTATCGTAAAGAAAATCCTGGGAAAGCACATAATACAGCCTGGCCATGCCTTCGGTCCAAGATTCAGATTCATTGAATGCCTTATCCACGGCATAATGTAAGGGGAAATCAGTCACACTGGGCAAATGTGAATTATAACCGAAACGTTCACTCTCAGATCCTGAATAATAGGCAGTGATAGCTTCTTTCTGTAACCAGGCCTCCCCTACTATATTAAAATTGGGATATTCAAGTTTCATGCGCTTCATCCACCTTGCCATGAAAGTCTGGTCCGAATACGGATAAGTATCCATTCGTATTCCATCCAGTCCGGCAAATTCCACCCACCAGATGCTGTTCTGGATCAGGTAATTGGCCAGGAACTCATTCTCCTGGTTCAGGTCCGGCATATTGGTATCGAACCAGCCACTATGCATTTTGATTTTGTCGAATTCAGCAGCATGTGGGTCTGAGTTGACAGGCGCACGAAAATTTGACCGGGTGAATTCCGGCCATTGGTGGACCCAGTCTTCCGAAGGAAGGCTTTCCGCCCACCAGTGCCCGTGCCCGCAATGGTTGAATACCATATCCATGATCACCCTGATACCCAGATCATGGCAATCACCAATAAACTGAACATAGTCAGCATTGGTTCCGAATCGCGGATCTACCTTATAGAAATCCGTGATAGCATAGCCATGATAAGAATAATTCGGATTATTGTTCTCCAGCACAGGGTTCAGCCAGATGGCAGTAAACCCCATTTCTGCAATATAATCAAGGTGATCCGAAACTCCTTTCAGGTCACCGCCATGACGCCCGTCTCTATTATTTCTATCGGCCTTTTCCAGCATCCCGGGCATGTCATCATTAGTAGGGTCACCATTTGAATAGCGATCAGGCATAGCCAGTAGGATCACATCCTCAGGCCCAAACCCGCTCCTTTCCGCAGAATGGTTTTCCCTTTCTGTTAGCTCATACTCGTATGTATAACGAACATCCTCATCTCTATCGAAATCGATCCTGAACTTTCCCGGTTCAGCATCCTCGCCGATCCGCAGGTCCAGAAAAAGATAATCAGGGTTGTCTGTCTTGCTTACCCCGGTTAATTGCACACCCGGGTATACAATCCTCGGGGCAGCATATGCTATACCTTCGGCATGCACCATTAGTTGCAGCTCAGTCACCTTCAGTCCTGTCCACCAGAAGGGAGGCTCGACTTTGGGAGTTTCCTGTGCCCATGTATAGACAGAGACAAGCAGCATTG
>DAOVZP010000343.1 GCA_030635045.1 Bacteroidota bacterium
ACTCATAGAAACAGTGACCTACCCCGATTGCGTAAACCCGGAGGCGGTCCGCGAGACCTGCGACTACATCCGTTTCCTGAACAGGAGCACAGGCAAGGTAAGGACAGGCATAGGGGCAGGACGGCAGGATGTGAACGTAAGCTGTAAAGGCGGAACCCGGGTTGAAATTAAAGGAGTGGCTCACACGAAGTGGATCCCGGAACTGACCCACGTCGAATCGTTCAGGCAATGGGCCTTGCTGCATGTGAAGGAAATGCTCAATGAGCGTTTTGAAGACCCCGGCAAATGGAAGATGCAATCAAAAAAACTGAACTTTCACACTTACAAATTCAGCTATGCTCCACTGAAAGAAGCCAAAGAACAGCAATATCATATCGTAGGGGTAAACCTGCCGGGATTTCATGGGATAATGTCTCATTTTACCCAGCCGGGAAAAATGTTTGCCGACGAGATCACCGATCGGCTGAAGGTGATCGCATGTCTCGAAAAGCCAAACATGACCCATAGCGAAGCATTCGAAAATCAGATCTCTGTCACCGACTGGAACAAGATTAAAAAACTTTTAAAAGCTGAGGAGGGAGATGCCCAATTGGTTTTCTGGGGCCCGGAAGAGGATATCAAAACTGCCCTGGAAGCAATTGAAGAAAGATGCCGGATGGCCTTTGAAGTCGTACCCAACGAAACCCGAAAATCATTTGAGGACGGAACAACGATCTTTGAACGGGTGCTCCCGGGTGCCGACAGGATGTATCCCGATACCGATACACCCCCAAAGCCACTTTCGAATGATAAAATAGAAGAACTCGGCAAAAACCTTCCTACGGATATCATTGTGCGCTATCAACAGCTCAAAAAGTGGAATATCCCGGAAGACACCTATACTTACATCTTCAGCAAGAATTACTTCCTGCTGATAGAAAAGATCATCAAAGAGCTGAAACTGAAACCTTCCATGATAGGCACTTTCTTCGGCCACCGCCTCAAATTCGTCGAAGGGCATTATACTCCTGCGGAAGCTTTTGATTATGAATTGATCTATTCCATGTTTAAATATCTGCTCGATGAGGGGCTTGATACGGAGCTGGCAGAGTATATGCTCCCGGTGATCTACGAGCATCCTAAAATGGATTTCGACTCCGTCCTTACCGTAATAAATTTCAAAAAGGTGCCGGAGAATGAGATCATTGCAAGGATCCCGTTTTTGCGCGATAAGTTCAACGAGATCCGCCACTCCGACAAAAAGAAAGATGAATGCGACTGGATCATGGGTGAGTTCCGCAGGATCGCCCGCGGAAATATAAGCATGAAAGCACTGTATGTACATGTTAATGGAAAATAATTAAGAAATTACAGCATAAAAACCAGGATCATGAGTAATGATTTTTTTCAAGGTTATAAGGGAGATGCACTGGAAGTGCTTAAAAAGTACAATACCCGTGTATGGGGACAGGCAGTGGTGGAAACCACACGAGGTACTTTTACGGGTACGGTGTTGCCCAGGGCTGAGAACGACGACGACCAGCATATCGTATTGAAGATTCCCACAGGCTATAATGTCGGCGTTGATATTGTGACCATCACCTCCATGAAAGAGACAGGATATAAAAAGGCGAATTATAAGATTCCCGAAAAGCAATTTCCGGTGACCCCCGGCCTGCCTTATGTAAAACTTTTTGGAACAGGAGGGACCATCGCTTCCCGCCTCGACTACCGTACCGGGGCCGTGATCCCGGCTTTCTCTCCAGGAGAACTGTATGGTGCCGTACCTGAACTTGCCGATATCTGTAATCTGGATACCGAAAAGGTCTTCGCCGTGTTCAGCGAGAACATGGGCCCTATGCAATATAAAAAGCTTGCTGTGGCCATTGGGAAAGAGATCGAGAATGGCATCGACGGCATTGTGATCGGGCACGGGACCGATACCCTGCATCATACGGGAGCAGCGCTCACGTTTATGGTACAGAATTCGCCGGTGCCGATCGTGCTCGTTGGTTCACAGCGATCGTCGGACAGGCCCAGCTCCGATGCGGCCCTCAACCTCATGCATGCCATGAGAGCGGCAGGACATTCCGATATCGCAGAGGTAATGGTGTGTATGTTCGGCCCGACCTCCGATGAATACGGACTGCTGCATAAAGGGACCAGGGTGCGGAAAATGCATTCATCCTACCGTTCCACCTTCAGGACCATAGGCGATACACCGCTGGCGAGGATCAACCGCAAGGAGATCATGCCCATACATAAGGAATACAAACGCCGCCGTAATGACCGCAATGTGACCATCCTGCCTTATTTTAGTGATGAGGTGACCATGATGTATTATTATCCGGGCATGAAACCCGATACACTGGATGCGCTGGTGGATGCCGGCTATAAAGGAGTCATTATCGTGGGCACCGGCCTGGGCCATGTAAACAAGGAATTGTATCCGGCCATCGAAAGAGCCCACGCCAAAGGAGTGCACATGTATATGACCCTGCAGACCATCTGGGGATATGTGCACATGTTTGTGTATGATACCGGCCGCGACATGATGGCCAAAGGCATTATTCCCGCAGGCAACATGCTGCCCGAAGTGGCCTGGGTAAAACTCAGCTGGATCCTCGGCCAGACCGACGACCCGGAAGAAGTGAAAAGGATGATGCTCACCCCTATCAATGACGAGATTACCTCGAGGGAACCTTATAACGGATACCTGGTTTATCAGGGTGGGGTGCCGGAGGTGGATGATTTTGTTAGAAAAGTTCATAAATAGGGTGTAGGGAGTTCCTGGTTCCGAGTGCCTAATTCCAGGTGCCGAATGTGAGTAAAGATTGTTTGAATTTGACTTCCACTTCCATGCTTTGCCCTCCGAAGCCTTTTGGCGAAGGAGGGTTCTTATTCTTATTCTTAT
>DAOVZP010000104.1 GCA_030635045.1 Bacteroidota bacterium
AGGGTTTCAGGAACATAGCCCATCTCAGCCAGCATGGCCCTGCCTATCCTGACAAGGTATTCAATGTCCACCCCAACAGAGCAGTGTTTATTACAGCGCCCGCACATGGTACATGAACCATACAGCAGGTCAACCATTTCTTTGATGGTTGCTTCGTCGAGTTTTTTAGCATTTGTGAGCCAGGGTGCGATCTTTCCCTGGAAGGTATTATACCTGCGGTAAACGGAAGAAACAATGTCGACCTTTTTTGCAGGTACATAGTGCTCGTCGGGGTTCAGGTTGTAGTATACGCAACTTTCGGCACAGAGCCCGCAATGCACACAGGCGTTGACATGGGTCAGCAGCTTGCTTCCGACATCCCGTTTCAGCACTTCAAGGCCTTTTCTTATTTTTTCATCAGTGAGCTGCTCCATATCTTATTTTTTGATGGGTTTTGGGGGCCATACGCCTCTCCATCCATAAAAATATCCGAGATGATAGCGTGCTGCAAAAAAATATACCGCATGCTTAAGCTTTCCCAGGGGGAAATACAGCAACAGAAGAGAAGTTATGATGAAATATGCAGGAATAGCTTTAAGATCTATCATTGCCAGTGCAGTGAGCAATTGAAAGGCAGTTACCAGAATATTGGAAATATAATCATCAGCATTTGACAATGTGCTAAGCTCATGCTTTGTTATGCGTTTTACGAGGATACCGATACCGCTCAATACAGCTGCAAGCAGAATTGCCACAGCGCCCCACATCATCCATCCCTGTAACCATATATTGAAAAGGCTGAGGAAAAAAAGGATGATAGCCAGGAAGGTTCCCATATGGTATACGATCCCGGCAATATATGTAGGCAGGTGCAGGTAGGCCGATTCCTTTACTTTAGGGCTCATTGCACCGGTGAAAGAGTAGCGGACTGCCTTTCCGATATGGCCTGCCTGCCTGGCATATTCGGGTGGGTTTCCAAGGCTGAGGATCTTATAAAGATGATAGATACAACTGATCAGGCAAAGAACAAGAGCAATCGCAGCAAACCAATGATACCATAACATAAGCAAGATGTTTTGTTAAACACAACCGTCGGGTTTTGGTAATCCTGCAACCCGGCAGGCTCCACGTGCAGGCCCCAGCGGGAATAGCTCATATATTTCCCTCAGCCTTATGCCTGTTTCCTGGCAGATAGTTCGCACCATGGGAGCCATATCCTTTTCTTCCCAGTGGTCACGGATAATCTTTACTATGGCCCAATGTTTATCAGTCATTTCATTGATGTTGTCCTCTCTGGCGATCAGCGTGGCTACCTCTTCGTTCCATTTCGTGGGTTCGATCAGGAAGCCATCACCATCAAATTCCAATGATCTGTATTCAATTTCTTTTGTTGCCATAAGCTTTGATTATAGTTATTATTGAGTTTCTTCGATCTTATCTACGATCTCATCTATACTGAGAACGGTGTCGGGGACAACAAAATCCGGACAAAATCCAAGCTCCCTTTTGGTTTCAAAGCGCTTGCATTCTTTCCAGACCACTTCGGTCTTTCTACACCACTCATTGATGAATTGTTCTTTCTTTTTTTCATCAGGTACAACATCATTTGTTGCAACCATCCTGCAGTTATTGATATTCGGACAAATTTTGTCAGGCATTGGATCAGTTTTAGACGGCGAAAAGTATAAAAAAATACTATCTATATAACTTTATGTGTATGGTTTTTAGTAATCTATATTGTTTTTAAATAATAAATGGGTACAGGGTGCAAGGTGCAGGGTACAGGGTTTTGGAAAATGGCCTATATTTGTTATTTCACAATAACCTTAATTTGAAACTTATGAAAAGAATTTCTTTATTGATTGCCGTTCTGTTTATGTTTAACATCAGTTTTTCACAGGACCAGCTTGCACGAGCAAGGTCGGACAAAGAGTGGGGTTATATCAATACCGAAGGAAAGTGGGTCATAAACCCGCAATTTGAGCATGTAAACGATTTTAGTGAAGGCCTTGCAGCTGTTGAAAAAGACGGGGAATGGGGTTTTATCGACAAAACAGGGAATTTCAAGATCAACCCGCAATTCGATAATGCCAGGGATTTTACTAATGGACTGGCTGCAGTAAAAAAGGAAAAAGAGTGGGGCTTTGTGAATAGCGAAGGAAACTGGGTCATCAATCCACAGTTTGAAAATGCCCTGGATTTTCAAAATGAACTGGCCCCGGTTAAATCAGGTGGTAGTTGGGGATTCATCAATAAAAAAGGTAATTATGTGATCAACCCACAGTTTGACAAGGTGAATTACTTCGCCGAAAAGCTGGCCTCCGTATTGAAGGACAAATCATGGGGGTATATTGATAATACGGGAAACTGGGTTATCAACCCGCAATTTGAAAAAGCTGAAGATTTTATTGGCGGTGTGGCAATGGTACGTAAGGGAGGTGAATGGGGATTTATCAATACCAGTGGCACCTATGTGATCAACCCGCAGTTTGATGATGCACGGAACTTCAGTGAAGGCCTGGCAGCCGTAAAAAAAGGCAAGGAGTGGGGCTATATTGATGAAAACGGTAATTATGTGATCAACCCGCAATTTCTGAAAGCACGCAATTTCTCCGGCGGACTGGCCGGTATCATGAAAGACAAGCAGTGGGGCTTTATCGACGGCAAAGGCAATTATGTGGTGAACACACAGTTTACGGATGTCAGGGATTTTGTTAATGACAAAGCTGCTGTTAAATCAGGTAAGGAATGGGGTTATGTAAACACCAAAGGTGAATGGATCGTAAACCCGCAATTTGAAAAGGCCCGTGATTTTGGCAAGATCCGCGCTATGGTAAGGAAAGGCGGAGAGTGGGGCTGGATCGACAATAAGGGTAAATATGTTATCAATCCGCAGTTTCCGAATGCGTATCCGTTTGTGAAATTGGCATGGTAACTTTGAGTGCCGAGTGCCGAGTGCCGAATTCTGAATTAGTCTGATTTGATAATTTTGGCGGTGTACAATTGGACGCCAGCTGTCATTTTAATGAAATAAATGCCTGCCGGCATTCCGTCGCTGTTCCAGCGAAGTTGATGTTCACCCTGATCGAAGCTTTGGTCAGCAAGTATGGCAACCTGATTGCCCCTGTTATCATAGACTTCTATCATCACATCACTTCGTGTATCTATTATAAACTCCAGAGTGGTTTCATGAGTGAAAGGGTTGGGGTGGGTTGAGAAGTTGAATTGGGATTTGTGTGGCGACTCAATTACTGCACCAATGTCGGCGAAATATCTGGCCACCGCAAAATCGATAGTGCCTGATTCTGTATACGCATATCCGGCAGCAATTAGTTTGCCATCAGTTTGTAATGCCAGGGTTTTAATCTTATCTTCCATTACGGATACTGAATCACTTAAATTTTGGATTACAATACCTGTTCCGTTTGTACCAAAGGAAGTATCCAAATCTCCGTTTGGCATGTACCTGACAAGTGTGAAATCAGCATCATAATCAAAAGCACGGTATCCTCCGGCTATTATTTTTCCATCACTTTGGACAACAACATCCAGGGCTTTAGCATCACCATCAATTTCAGTGACGGATATTCCTTTATCTCCAAATGAGTTATCAATACTCCCATCACTAAGAAATCGCAAAACAGCAAAGTGATTGTCTTGTATCACGTTAACATAGCCTGCATAAATGATCTTACCATCCTGTGATAAGCATACTTTTCCTGAATATTCAGCCAATTGTAGTTGTGTATGTATATCCCTTATAGCAATGCCCCCGTTGCCAAATTGAGTGTCCAGGGTACCATCCATTAAATATTGATATATCGTAATTGATCCATTCCAATTTTCATCATATGATGTTCCCCCTACGATGATTTTCTCGTTTTGTATCCCAATACTGTTTATATGATCAATCTTATTTGGTATACCATTGATAATTATTCCGGTATCACCGAAGGTATGATCAAAGGACCCATCCGGATTTAATCTGCACATAATAAACTCATATTCCGGCAGAGATGAAATGTCTCCAACAGTGAGGATTTTCCCATCATCTTGTATGAATAGGGCAAACCCAAATACATTTGAAAGAGGCCCCAAATCAATATCAACAATTCCATTTATTCCAAAACTATTGTCGAGCGTGCCGTCAGGATTAAGGCGGAGCACCACTGTCTTTGAATAAACCATGTCATTCGAATTTCCAATTCCAAGGATTTTTCCGTCCTGTTGAATGGCAACATCACTAATATAGTCGTTGGTTCCACCCGGATTAATCACCACCACTCCATAGGTTCCGAAGTTTTCATCAACTTCACCATCCGGCATTAATCTGATAAAGTTATATCCTGAAGCATCAGGGCCGTACGACCAACCACCAAAGACTAATTTTCCATCTGCCTGAATGGCTGACCCAAGGATGGCATTATTCTGGCTGTTATAGTTATGGTCCAAAAGAACCACTCCGGTGTCCCCAAATGAAGGGTCGAGGGTACCCGGGAATTGTGCAGATAAAGGAAGAACCTGCAACAAGAAAACCATGAATATTATTGAACCCTTCATCATTCTTATTCTTATTCCTTGTTCCTCTGTTCTCTATTCTTAAGGCGATTTAACAACCTTCTCCGTATAAACCATATCACCCACAGTCATTTTAATAATATACATGCCTGCTTTCACGTCCCCGCCATTCCAGCGGAGCTGATGTTCGCCCTGATCAAAGGTTTGGTTGGCAACTGTAGCTACTTGCATTCCACGGTTATTATAAACTTCAATAATAACATCGCTTTGTGTATCTAAAGTAAACTCGAGTTTGGTTTCGTGGGTGAAGGGATTGGGGTGGATTTCAAGAATGCCATCAATGCTTTCATTTTCCCACACCATGCCCACACACATATAAGTTTTTGAACTCCAGATCTGCCAATGCCCATTTACATATGACTCCCATAAAATATAATCATACCAGCAAGAAGAGTTTTCGTGTTCACCAACAAAAAACCGGGGATTTCTGTTTGACCTTCCAGAGTTTGAAAAATTTTGAAAATCTGTACTTCCTGGCCATTCATTCATATAAATTTCATCATAACCATTTTCCGGGTAGGTAACAGCAATATATAATTCTGAAATATTTGATTTAACACCTATTACATAGTTCATTGCTGCAGGTTCAAAAGGGGTGTCCTTCGATATGTAATATAGATATGAACCAATCCAGTAATCCTCCGTCATTATTCTCCATGAAGTATCAATAAATGTAGTCCACACAGGTGTAGAATAATGGATGGATATAGCCGGGTTTCTGCTGGTAGTACTATCATAGAATATTTGAGGCGTGTTCCAATTGCCAGACCAGTCACTATATGAATGCCATATATGGTTTGATCCACTGTCCTCTTTAACGTACATTAAGTCACCATGGATATCACTCATTGTGAACACACAGGGATCTGAACAATTTATGGAGTCCAGGATAATTGTTTCATCAAAATATTGATGGCTCGGTTCAAAAATCAAGTTTTTGAGAAATAACTTACCCTCTCCAATCCATGCAATTGTATTTGCATGAAAACTAGAGTTGGCTTTATTAAATTCATTTGCACCAACTGTTAATTGATCTTCATCATATGGTGTTTCCGTAATTGCCTCAGGTGGTGTAAAAATACCATTGTTTAATCGCACGGTATAGTTGATATCTATATTCCCATTTTCATTGGAAAGATATATCAAGAAAAACATGGTATCATTCGTAGGCCACCGGTCGCCTTCAATAATTTTCGGATGAGTATAATGAATTCCTGAATCTGAAAGGAGTACTGAGGGAGCTTCTGAATCCAGGATATTATCAATCCATATTTCAGTCGATATCGAATCTGAAGATTTCTGCCAGACCAGGTACAATATTTCCGATGCCCCTAAAAAGGTTTTATGTAGGAATGGATTTGTATTATCGGATGTAGAGTCAGTTAAGGGGAGGGGGGCAGTCCAGTCCCAGAAGTCCTGTGCATGAGTCTGAAAGCAGATAAATAGAGCAATTATCAGGAAGGAAATGATTTTTTTCACAAAAAATAAGATTGGTTTATTATATCAAATTTAAGAAAAATCCGGTACAAGGTTCTTTTCACCGCTAAGACACAAAGCCGCGAAGTTTCGCAAAGAAATCCTTAGCGTTTCTTTGCAGTAAATGTATTTTAATTCCGCTACCCCTTCAACATTCTTATTCTTATTCCTTGTTCCTCTGTTCTCTATTCTCAAGGGTTCCCCTGTTCTCTATTCTACCGAATCCCTTTAAAAATATCCTGAATAAACTCCCCTACCAACGGCACCGGCCTTGCTTCTCCCTGGGCAGCACTGATA
>DAOVZP010000155.1 GCA_030635045.1 Bacteroidota bacterium
GCATCTTGCACGTGCTGCCGGCTTTGCACATCCCGGCCTCATAGATAACTGGGTAGATTCGGCCCCGGATAATCATTCTGATAACAGGTACAGGCAATATCTTGAACAGGAAGACCTGAATGTGGTTTTGAATGGAGTATGTGATATTTTCGATACATATGGCCGCATGGCCCGGGAAGCGGGGGCTAACATACATCGTGAAGGAACCAATGGAAAGATGGGCCCCGCACCAAGGCGATATGATAATTACCTTGAGCTTATCAATGCTGATGATATCGATGCAGTGATAATTGCCACACCCGACCACTGGCACGGGCCTATGGCCATTGCAGCAGCCAAAGCCGGAAAACATGTCTATTTGGAAAAACCCATGACCTGGGCGGTTGAAGAAACCTATGAGATCAGAAATGCTGTTAAAGAAAATAATATCGTCTTTCAGCTTGGGCACCAGGGACGGCAAACCGAAAGTTACTATAAGGCCCGTGAGGCCATTGAAAAAGGATTGTTAGGCAAGATCACGCTGATCGAGGTAACCACAAACCGGAACGATCCGAATGGGGCATGGGTATATCCTATTCATGAAGATGCCAACGAAAATACCATAGACTGGAAACAATTCATCGGGCCGGCACCGGACCATCCATTCAGCCTGGAGCGTTTCTTCCGGTGGAGATGCTGGTGGGATTACAGTACCGGCCTTTCAGGCGATCTTCTTACCCATGAATTCGATGCCATAAACCAAATACTGGATCTTGGCATTCCAAATTCGGCAATATCAAGCGGTGGTATATATTATTTCAAAGATGGGCGGACGGTTCCCGACGTCCTGCATACCGTTTATGAATACCCCGTAAGGGATTTTAGCATGGTTTACAGTGCAACCCTGGCAAGTAATCGCAAGCGTGGCAGGGTTATCATGGGCCATGACGCTTCCATGGAGCTTGGCCACGACCTGCTGATAAAAGCAGATCCCAGATCAACACGATACAAGGAAAAGATCGAAAATGCTATTATTGACCCCGCTCTTCCATTATTCACCTGGTCGCCGGGTATGAAAAACGTTGATGCAGTGACATCTCCTACAGAGCAGTACTTTGCCGGAAGAGGTTTATTATATACCTACAGGGGTGGAAAATGGGTAGATCCAACACATCTGCACATCAAAGAATGGCTGAATTGTATCCGAAATGGTGGTACAACCAGCTGTAATATCGACCAGGGTTTTGAAGAAGCCATGGCCGCCCATATGGGCACCATTGCCTATAAAGAAAATCGCAGGGTATTTTGGGATGCCGCGAATGAAAAAATTGTATGATCAACAATTAAAAACGAAGCCATGAAACGCCGAACTTTCATACGAACAACATCCGCCGGAATGATTGCAGGTATGTTAATGCCTAAAAGTATACTGGCAAATAGCATGCCGGCTAAACACAATATTGGCTTGCAATTATATAGCTTGCGAAATGAAATAAAGGATGATCTTCCCGGAAGCCTTGAAAAAATATCCAATATCGGATACAAAAACCTGGAAGCAGCCGGATACCAGGACGGTAAGTTCTATGGCATGGATCCCGCTGCTTTTAAGTCACTGGTTGAAGACTATGGCATGAAACTTACCAGCTCTCATGTGACATTTGAAAAGGATGAGATTAGCACAGTATTGCAAGCACATAAGGAGGCCGGTGTAAAATATATGGTTTGGCCCTGGCTTAGCAATGAGCAACGTAAAAGCCTTGACAGCTATAAAATTGTAATAGAAAAATTCAATACCATCGGAGAGTTATGCAATCAAAACGGACTGCTATTTGGATACCATAACCACGCCTTTGAATTTACACCCATTGAAGGAGTTATTCCTTATGATCTTATGCTTGAATCAACAGATCCGGGTTTTGTTTTTATGCAGATCGACCTTTATTGGGCTGTATACGCCGGCATAGACCCGATTGCTTATTTCGAAAAATATCCCGGCAGGTTTAAACTCTGGCATGTGAAAGATATGTTGGCCGGCGAACAAAAAGAAATGACCGAAGTCGGTACCGGTGTAATTGATTACAAGAAAATTTTTGAATCTGCTTCCCTGTCAGGAATGAAGGAATTTTTTGTGGAGCAGGATGTTATCAGGGGAGATGGCTTTGAAAGTGTTAAAAAGAGCTTTGATTATATGAACGACACTTTTTAATGATGCAAATTATCAATACCGGGATCATTGGCTTCGGCTTATCCGGAAAGGTATTTCATGCCCCCTTCATTCATGCTCATCCCGGGTTTCGTCTTGTTTCAGTAGTTGAAAGACATTATCAACATTCCAAAGATCTTTATCCTGGTATTAACATACTGAAAAGCCACAGTGAGCTGCTAAAAGACGACAACATAGATCTTGTTGTGGTAGCCACTCCGAATATTTACCATTATCCAATGGTTAAGGAAAGCCTCCTGGCCGGGAAGCATGTGCTTGTCGAAAAACCTTTTGTGCCCACAAGCAAAGAAGCCGATGAGCTGATCGGCCTTTCAGGAGAAACCGGGAAAAAGATCTTTGTTTTTCAAAACCGCCGTTGGGATGGTGATTTCTTAACGATTAAAAAACTGATCGCTGCAGGAAAATTTGGTGACATTAAGTATTATGAAGCACATTTCGACAGGTTCAGCCCGGAAATTAAATCCGATGCCTGGCGCGATGAAAATATACCGGGGGGAGGTATTCTTTATGACCTGGGGGCACACCTGATCGATCAGGCCCTTTGCCTCTTTGGTATGCCCGACAGTATTAATGCAAATATAAAAGCAGAAAGGCCGGGTAGCCGGGTAGATGACTGTTTTGATCTTAAATTGATCTATAATGACAAAGCCATAGTCCTGAAAGCAGGCATGATGGTAAGAGATCCGGGGCCCCGCTTTATTATAGAAGGCACAGAAGGGAATTTTTCCAAATACGGCATCGATCCCCAGGAGGCTGCACTCAAAAGCGGGAAAATACCCGGTACTGATGATTGGGGGTTTGAAGGAGCTGAATACTGGGGTACACTTGGAAGTGGGCCGGCCTCTCCTTTCGATATTTCACGTATCCCTACAGAAAATGGCAATTATATGAGCTTTTTCGATAATATTTATGATGTGCTGTTCAAAAATAAACCCCAGGCAATACTGCCGGAAGAGGCCAGAGATGTTATCTTTATCATTGAAAAAGCTTTCGAAAGCAATATGAAGCACAGGGCGATCAAAATCAAATAAAAGCATATAAAACTCTGAACCTATGAAAAAAAACAAGAAAAGCGGCATTAGCCGGCGTAAGTTTATAGGGAATGTATCCCTTGCAGCTGCCGGGGTTACAATTCTGCCAAGTCACGTGATAGGCGGATTAGGATATCTTGCGCCCAGTGATAAGCTGAACATTGCCGGAATTGGTGTTGGCGGTGTCGGCGGAACCAATATCAACAATTGCAACAGCCAGAATATCGTTGCCCTTTGCGACGTTGACTGGGATTATGCATCTGGGCTTTTTGAGAAATATCCGGATGCACAAAAATATAAGGATTACCGCAAGATGTTCGATGAAATGGGCGATGATATCGATGCCGTAGTCATTGCTACACCTGACCATACCCATGCTGTCATTGCCTCCCAGGCCATGAAAATGGGAAAGCATGTATATCTCCAAAAGCCGCTTACACACTCTGTGTATGAATCAAGGTTAATGACCATGCTAGCAAAAGAGCATCGTGTGGCAACCCAGATGGGGAACCAGGGAAATTCAGGTGAAGGCATCAGGCAGATCTGCGAATGGCTATGGGATGGTGCCATAGGGGAAGTTTCGGAGGCCTATGCCTGGACCAACAGGCCGATCTGGCCACAAGGCCTTGAACGCCCGCTCGAAACACCATCACTACCACCAACGCTTGATTGGAACCTTTTTATCGGTCCGGCACAGTGGCGTCCGTACAATCCTGTTTATCATCCATGGAATTGGCGTGCATGGTGGGACTTCGGTACCGGTGCTCTTGGTGATATGGGGTGCCATATTTTTGATCCTGTTTATAAAGCATTACGCCTTGGCAACCCTGATTTTCTCTATGGCAGCTCTACCCAGGTGAATACAGAAAGTGCTCCTATAGGTTCAGCAGTGCATTATGAATTTCCCGACAGGGGGAAACATCAGAAGATGAAGCTGGTCCCTGTTAAGGTAAGCTGGTATGATGGCGGGCTGCTGCCACCCAGGCCGGCAGAACTTCCCGATGGTGAACCTATGGGTGACTGGAGCGGAGGATGCCTCTTTATTGGTGAAAAAGGCAAATTGATCTGCGGAGCCTATGGCAGAAATCCTAAACTATTACCGGAAGAACTGGATAAATCATACAAGCGCCCCGAACCAAGCCTGAGAAGAATTGAAAAAGCTATGGAGGGTGGCCATGAAGCTGACTGGATCAGGGCATGCAAGGAAGAGCCGGACAGCAGGGTTGAATGCAGCTCTAACTTCGGATATTCCGGGCCAATGAACGAGGTTGTGGTCATGGGAAACCTGGCAATTCGCTTACAGGACCTGAAACGCAAGCTTAAGTGGGATGGGGAAAATATGAGGGTTACGAATATCGGCGACGATGACGAGATCAGGGTTGTGACAACGGATAAATTCACTGTGATCAACGGGCATCCGCATTTCGATACCCAGTATGCTACCATAAAAGCAAAGCCTGCAGCTGACGAATATATCAGGCACAACTACCGTGAAGGCTGGAAACTTTAATTAACTGAAAAAATATATTACAATGAAAAATACAATATTATTCGGATTACTCGTCTCCATTTTTTTCTTTGGCTGTATCAACCAGGGGGAGCAGCAAAAAACAGAAAAAGAAGATGTTGTCCTCATGGCAACCGTACAAAAACCCAACACCCTTTCCAAGCAGGAGCTTGAAGATGGCTGGGTGCTGATGTTCAACGGCTTTACTTCTGATGGATGGCGCTCACATAATGGCGAAAGCTTCCCGGTGAATGGATGGGAGGTAGTTGACGGCACCATTCATGTTCTCGGATCCGGCAGGGGTGAGGCCGGAGGGGGAGGAGACATTCTCTTCGACAAAAAATTCAGC
>DAOVZP010000066.1 GCA_030635045.1 Bacteroidota bacterium
CGCTGCCTGGAGTCAATGGCTGTGATGAAGGCCATGGCAGAAACAGGGATCGAGGCTTCAGTATCGGATGCCGGTGTGGGTGGCTTATGTGCCCGTACAGCGGTGATGGGTGCCTACCTCAATGTGAAGATCAATGCCGATGGGGTTGATGATAAGGCCTTTGTAAATGACCTTTTATCCCGCGGAGCGGAAATAGAAAAGAAAGCCCTGGATCAGGAAAAAGAGATACTGGAAATCGTAAACGCTAAAATAAAATAGAAACCGGGTTTTCCTAACGCCCAACCCCCAACGCCAATGATAAAACACATCGTCATGATCCGCCTCAAAGATGAAGGATCTGCTGAGGCAAAATCCGAGAATGCCAGAAAGCTGAAAGAAGCCATCGAAGGACTGATGGGTAAAATACCTGAATTAGCAAGCATGGAAGTAGGCCTGAACCTGAGCACCAAGCCATCAGCATATGACCTGGTGCTGACTTCAGAATTTGAATCAGTTGAGGCATTGGATATGTATCGCATTCATCCTGAACACCAGAAGGTGCTGGAGCTGTTGTATGAAGTAATGGAGCAAACAGCCGTAGTCGATTATAAACTCTAAGTACTCTAAGTACTCTAAGTACTCCAAGTACTCCAAGTACTCCAAGTACTTCAAGTACTCCAAGTATTTCAAGTACTTACAAAACCTTTAGGTTTTTTAACAGTATAAAAGAATAAACCCATTTTGACAGACCTTTTTATCACCGGTTTTATTCAGATCAGATGGATCGATATCGTTGACATCTTTCTGGTAGCAGTGCTTTTATATGAACTGTACAAGTTGCTGAAAGGGACTGTGGCCATCAATATCTTCTTCGGTATTGTGGCGGTGGTTCTGGTCTGGCAGGTGGTGAACGCCCTGCAGATGGAACTTTTGAGTGAGATACTGGGGGCTTTCATCTCTGTGGGTTTCATTGCCCTGATCGTAATATTCCAGCCGGAGATCAGGCGCTTCCTGCTTGCCCTGGGCACAACAACTTTTATGCGTAGAAAGGGCAGGAGGTTCCTTTTCTGGCGATTGAATATACAGGGGCTGCCCGGCATCGATGCCAACGCCATTGTGATGGCCTGCAGCCGCATGGCAGAAATGAAACAGGGTGCCCTGCTGATCCTTACCAGGAAAAACGAATTGAAACAATACATTAACACCGGTGAAGTGATGGAAGCACGCCTGTCAGCACCTTTGCTGGAGAATATATTTTATGGGCAGGGACCGCTTCACGATGGTGCCGTAATTATCAACGGGAACACAATTATGGCTGCCGGCTGCATTCTGCCGGTATCCGGGAATACCGAGATCCCTAAAAGATTGGGGCTGCGACACCGTGCTGCAGTGGGCATTACAGAGGTATCCGATGCCATAGCCATCATAGTCTCAGAGGAAAGTGGCAAAATTTCCTATTCAGTTGGTGGTAAACTTGTTTCTAAAGTCAGCGTTGCAGAACTGAAATCATTCCTCGAGGCGGAATTCAATGAAAAACAGCTTGATAATAGCGAAGAAACTGAAGGCTAAGGCCCGGGGTTTTATCCTTGTTTTAGATTTTCAACCAACTTAATTGCCTCCACTGCTTCTCTCACGTCATGTACTCTAAGGATACCGGCACCTTTCAGCAAAGCTATTGTATTTAATACTGTTGTGCCATTGATGGCATCTTCCGGATTGATATCCAATACCTTATTGATCATCGATTTTCTGGATAAGCCCACCAATATGGGGTAACCAAAGGCTGTATAACGATCGAGCCTGTTCAGCAGGGTGTAATTATGTTTAAGAGTTTTTCCAAAGCCGAAACCGGGGTCAAGGATCAGCTGCGATGCGCCATGCTTCATAAAGTTATTGATCTGTGATTCGAAAAAGGCAGCGATATCTTCTACTACATCATCATATTTTGGATCTGTCTGCATATTTCCCGGCCTGCCCTGTATATGCATCATCACATATGGAACCTTGTGGCTTCCAATAACCCTGGCCATGTCAGGGTCGAAGGTACCGCCCGAAATATCATTGATCATATCAGCACCTGCCCCAAGGCACTTTTCAGCAACTGATGCATGACAGGTGTCTATGGAGATGCAGATATCCGGATGGGAGGAGCGCATGGATTTTATGACCGGATGTATACGGTGCCATTCATCTTCTGCACTGATCTCTTTGGCCCCGGGCCTGCTTGAAGCTCCTCCAATATCAATGATGGCAGCACCGTCGGCGATCATTTTTTCGGTACGGATGGCATAGTGCTGTTCTGCCTGGTACCTGCCTCCGTCATAAAAAGAATCAGGAGTAATATTCAGGATGCCCATCACAATGGGTGTGTGCAGATCCGGAAATTTCCCTTTGCTTTTCATCCTGTCGGTTTATGAAAATAATGTACCTTTATCGCATTGTTGCCTGCGGTCGGTTCCGGCCGCTAATTTACGATATAAGATGGAAAAAACCGCACAACAATTTGAAAGCATAATATCACAGTGCAGGGAGGTTTTTACGAAGAAGATGAAAGACTATGGCTTTGCCTGGCGTATTCTGCGCACACCCTCCCTCACCGATCAGATCTACATCAAAGCAAACAGGATACGGAGCATTGAAAGCAAGGGGATCAGCAAGGTGGATGAAGGGAATATCCCGGAATTTATAGGTATCATAAACTATTCGGTGATGGCCTTGATACAGCTTGAACTGGGTGTTGCTGCAGAGGAGGACCTGGATGAAAACAGCGGCATTGAATTGTACAACAAATATATCTATGCTGCCAGGGATCTCATGCTGAACAAAAATCATGATTATGATGAGGCCTGGCGCAATATGCGGGTCAGCTCTCTTACCGATATTATCCTTATGAAATTGCTTCGCGTGAAACAGATCGAAGATAACAATGGGAAGACCTTTGTTTCGGAAGGCCTGGATGCCAATTATTTCGATATAATAAACTACGCTGTTTTCGCACTCATTCAGCTGGAAGAAGGACAGGGATGATGTTCATAAGGAATTTTAGCCGGATGCTCGTCGGCCTGGTATTTATTTTTTCCGGGACCGTAAAAGGTATTGACCCCCTCGGAACGGCTTATCGTATCGAGGATTACTTTATTGCATATGGCACCGAATGGGCCATCCCGCTGGCTTTGTTCTTTTCAGTCTTTCTATGTACCCTCGAGTTTGTTCTAGGAATATCATTGCTCTTTAATGCAGGGGTTAAGAGGACATCATGGCTCCTTTTTCCCATGATGATATTTTTTACCTTGCTCACGATGGTGGACGCCATCTGGGAGCCGGTACCCGACTGTGGCTGCTTCGGGGACGCCATTAAACTTACAAATTGGGAAACCTTCTATAAAAATATAGTTTTGATCATCTTTACTTCCATCATCTTTTTTGGAAGAAAGAAATTCAAGCCTCCGAAGGCTTTCGGCTACACCTTCCTGGTTCTTGTGCTGTTTTTGGCCGGTTTCATCTGGTTCTCCAATTACAACCTGAGCCATCTGCCCATGATTGATTTCAGGGAGTGGAAGGTTGGCACTGACATGGAGCCTGAAGGAGGAGGTGAAGCAAAGATTTACCTGATCTATAAGAATAAGGAGACAGGAGAAGAGAAGGAATACTTTTCGAAGGAATTGCCATGGCAGGATTCTGTCTGGATGGCTCAATGGGAATTTGTCGACCAGAGAACAGATGATTCGGAGGTCTTGAAAACACACGATCTGATCATTGAAAGCGCTGATGGTGAGGATTGGACCAATGCTATTATCGGGAATCCAGACTTCGAGTTCATGGTGATCGCGTATGACCTTGAAAGCACTGATCGCGATGCATTTGAAAAGGTTAAATCCTTATTTGCTGAAACTGATGCAGATGGGCTGTCGATGATAGTGATCACAAGCAGCCTGCCTGAAACCGTAAGTATTCTCAGGGAGGACCTTTTCCTGGATGATCACTTTTTGTTTTTCTATGGCGATGATACTGTGCTGAAGGCTATGGTGCGGGCTAACCCGGGAGTGATACTCATAAGAGCCGGTATTGTGCTTGCTAAGTGGCATTATAATGATCTTCCTGCATATCAGGATATTAAGGAAGAATTTTTGAATGACTAAGACTCATGCTCCGCTTTATTATAAAACGTTTGTGGTACGGATTGCTTGTCCTCTTTGGGGTGGTCACGGTAGTCTTTTTCCTGTTTAATATCCTGCCGGGAGATCCGGCACGCATGATGCTGGGCCAAAGAGCCGATATTGCTTCAGTTGAAGCCATCAATAAAGACCTGGGACGTGATAAGCCCTTGCACATACAGTATTTTAATTTTCTGAATGATATTTCACCCGTCTCCGTTCATAATACAAAAAACGAGGGCAGCTACTGGTACTTCAATGAAGAGAAATATACCGGTGTTGAGCTTGTCCCGCTTGGTGGCACCGGAATATTTCTGAAAAAGCCATATCTCAGGCGTTCGTACCAGAGCCAGCGCAAGGTGTCTGAAATATTGTCTGAAGCCTTTCCTAAAACCATGTTGCTGGCAGGGGTTTCCATTCTTTTTGCACTCATATTCGGAGTGGGCATTGGTGTTTTGCTGGCTGTGAAAAAAAATGTCATCCTCGACCGGGTTGCACTGGTTTTTTCTGTGCTTGGAATGTCGATACCCTCATTCTTTGCAGCCATTCTCAATGCATGGATATTTGCCTTCGTCCTGGTGGAGTACACCGGACTTAATATGTTCGGCAGCCTGTATTCGGTTGATGATTACGGGCGTGGGGAATACCTCGACCTGAAAAACCTGATCCTTCCTGCATTAACCCTGGGGATAAGGCCATTGGCAATTGTTGTGGAGCTTACCCGCTCATCTTTATTGGATGTGCTGGGGCAGGATTATATCCGTACTGCCAGGGCCAAAGGTTTGGGAAAATTCAGGATCATTGGCAAGCATGCATTGAAAAATGCACTCAACCCGGTGATCACAGCCGTATCCGGATGGTTTGCCTCACTGATGGCGGGAGCGGTATTTGTTGAATATGTTTTCGATTGGAAAGGTGTAGGCGTAGTAATTGTCGACTCACTTGAAAAGTATGATTTCCCGGTGATCATGGGTGCAGTGCTTTTCATTTCTGTGATCCTGGTAATAATTAATATTTTTGTAGATATCATTTATGGCTTCCTTGACCCACGGGTGAGGTTGGCCTGATGCAAGCATCATTAAATAATCATAAACAACACTAATACAATGAGAAGAAAAATCGTAGCAGGAAACTGGAAGATGAACATGCGCTTTTCGGAAGCTGACGATCTCCTTACCCTGATCCTTGATGATATTGAAAAGAATGGACTCCCGGAACATGTAGATGTTGTGGTCTGTCCACCGGCACTATATCTTGAGCTCGCTACCGATATGGCATCGGGAAAGCCACTGTTCGTCGGTGCCCAGAATGTTGGTGCATACGAGAGTGGAGCCTATACCGGTGAGATTTCTGCCGGCATGCTTGAATCGGTTGAGGTGGATTATTGCATCATAGGACATTCTGAGCGAAGGCAGTATTTTTATGAATCCAATGCAGATCTTGCTAAAAAGACCGATGTCTTGCTCCACCATGGCATCATACCCATTTTTTGCTGTGGTGAATTGCTCGACGACCGTGAAGATGATATGCACATGGAGGTTGTTAGCACACAGCTTGAAGAAGGCCTGTTTCACCTTGAAGAGAGTGATTTCAGTAAAGTGCTCATTGCATATGAACCTGTTTGGGCTATTGGTACGGGAAAGACCGCCACTCCGGAACAGGCTCAGGAAATGCATGCTTTTATACGTGCCCTGGTGGCTAAAAAATACTCCAAACAAATAGCTGATGAGTGTTTGATCCTTTATGGAGGAAGCTGTAACGCGGGCAATGCCAAAGAGCTTTTCTCGCAGGAAGATGTTGATGGCGGACTCATTGGCGGGGCTTCCCTTAAAGCAAAAGATTTTGCCACTATAATCAGATCAGCCTGACCCCTTATGAAGATATTTTATGAGGTAAGCATCCCCATAAAAGGGGAACCGGTTGAGCAAGTACTGGCTCGACTTTCTGTACTCGGTTTTGATGGTTTCATGGAAGAGGATGACCAGCTAAAAGCGTATATGGAAAAAGGTGATGTTGAGGCCGGCAGCCTGCAGGAACTTCTATCCGATAATGAAATCGCCGGTGCGAGGATCGATGAGATCGAAGACAGAAACTGGAATGCAGAATGGGAATCAGAGTATGAACCGGTGATCATCGATGGGAAGACCATGGTTCGGGCACCCTTTCATGATCCGGTTCCGGGCATTGAATGGGACATTATTATTGAGCCCAAGATGTCGTTCGGCACAGCACATCATGAAACTACTTCGCAAATGCTTTCTTTGATCGCCCGGATGGACCTGGCCGGAAAAACGGTTTTGGATATGGGCTGTGGTACTGCCGTGCTTGCCATCCTGGCATTTAAAAAGGGTGCAGGCAGTATCCTTGCGATAGATAATGATGAATGGGCATACCAAAATTCTCTTGAAAACACCCTGCTGAATGATGCCCCGGATATTGAGGTGCTCTCAGGGGACAGGCAATCCATCGAAAATCGTTATTTTGATATAATATTTGCCAATATTAACCGTAATATATTGTTAGAGGACATTCCGCATTATGCCGCGGCTTTAAATCCGGGAGGTATCCTGATGATGAGCGGCTTTTACCGGGACGACCTGGAACAGATCAAAAAAAAGAGTGCTGCGTGCATGCTCAGGCTTGCCGATGCACGTTCAAAAAATAGCTGGACTGCTGCTATCTTCATTAAGGATCAGGCGAATGATTAAAAATCGACTCTTGCTCATAATGCTTTTTACGATCCTGCTTCTCCAATTTCCCGGAAGCGGCCAGGCTCAGATGATAAAGGAAGTGCATCAGAACAGGAATGATTATTTTCTCGATATCACCACCATCCTGCAATATACAAGCAACAAGGACTATCTTGCCCGGGGGGAGGAGCTGCTTGGAAGCTTTGCCGGTGTATGGGAGTCAGGATATTTCAAGCCGCACCACCGTGATAAGATCTATGAGGTTTCCAATGCGATGCTCAGCAAATCGATGCGGTCCTATCCTCATTTCTACGATTTTATAAGCAACCTGACCACCTTTGTCGAAAAAGGCCTGGATGATAACAGCCTGGAATTATGGCTTACTGAGCTTGATACATTGGGCACACTCAGGTCCTCCGGGCCTATGGCCGAATTCCTTGAGTATACCGTGAATCTGTTCGGAAACTCCATTCTCTATGAAACAAGGTCCCGTGCATGGTATTTCAGGAATGGAACTTTCACCTTTGCATATGACAGTTTGCTGTACCTGGATTTCCCGGAACTCGACCTGATCTGTTCCACAGGCCGTGATAGCACAGTGATCACGCAAACGAGCGGGAAATATTATCCTTCCAATGAATTATTCTCAGGCAGAAATGGCAGTGTCAGCTGGCTCAGGGCCGGATTTGATGAGGATGAGGTTTATGCCAGCCTGCAAAAATTTGATATCGACCTTAAGACGCTCTCCTTCAAAACAGATTCTGCGGTATTGCATAATAAAAC
>DAOVZP010000005.1 GCA_030635045.1 Bacteroidota bacterium
GCAAGGCGGTAAGAACAAGAAGTGCTATAATAAGCAGCTGACTTGACAGGAGGGTGACCACGAACAAAAAAGCTACAAGGAGGCCTATTAGCAGTATGTTGCCGGTTAAGCCCTCACGAAAGAGAACAAGTATAAAAGCAGCGTATACCAGGGCCGACCCTGTATCATTCTGTAGAAGCACAAGGCTTGCAGGGAGCAGGATAATAATTGATGCTATGATCTTGGAACGAAAGCGGCTCAGGCTGACATTAAAGGTGCTGAGGTATTTAGCAATTGCCAGGCAGGTGGCGAATTTGGCAAATTCGGCCGGCTGGATAGCTATGGTGCCGAACTGAAACCATGATTTGGAGCCGGCAATTTCGGTGCCGATCAGCAGCACCGCCACCAACGACAATATGCTTAATGAATAAATTAAGTAGGAAAAAGTAGTGAAAAAAGTTGCATCGATTAGCATGATAATGAATGCAATACCCAGGGCTGCAAAAATCCAGATCAACTGTTTGCCATAGCGTTGAGAAAAATCAAAAATATTGCTGTGTTCTTCGTTGTAAACGGCGGAATAAATATTGATCCAACCTATAAAAACAAGCAGCAGGAACAACAATACTGTGATCCAGTCAATATTTTGTAATATACCCTGTCTTTCTCTCATTCTTTGTCGATAAGATTTCCGGCGAGCATTCTTTCTTCCAGATAGGCTCGTTTTGTTTCTCCGAAAAGATACTTTTCAATTAATAAGGTTGCTATTGGCGCCGCCCATGTTGATCCAAAACCAGAGTTTTCAACAATTACAGATAAAGCAATCGTGGGATTGTCGAAAGGAGCAAATGCAATAAACATAGAATGATCATCACCATGCGGATTTTCAACCGTACCGGTTTTTCCGCAAACCAGAACAGAGTCGATCCTGTACCACCTGGCAGTGCCATGCTCGCCCTCGAAGACATCCAGCATTGCCTTACGAATAATGTCAAAATTCTGTGGGTCTATGCTTGTGTAATGCATATCAATAAATTCCTCATAAGGGTCATCATCGTTTCCGATGCCTTTTAAAATATGGGGGCGGTAGTAATAACCCCTGTTTGCAATTATTGCGGAAAGATTAGCCAGTTGAAGTGGTGTTACAAGGATCTCCCCCTGCCCGATGCCAAGAGAACGAACGGTAAGAGCCCTCCAGTGTCCGGGGGAATATATATTATCATAATAGGCTTGTGTCGGGATGTTGCCATTAAGCTCAAAAGGAATATCGGTATTGAATTTATTACCAAAGCCAAAGCTGAAAACATGATCACGCCAGTGTCTGAAGCCTATGGAATCATGGCCATATAATGGATTCTTGAGCACTGAACGAAAGACATTCCAGAAGTAAGAGTTACAGCTTTGCAGGATTGCCTCATTGAGCCGGAGAGGTGTTTCATGGAAGTGAGTGCATCTGATCGGCCTGCTGTCAGGCCCATCGCAATGATACTGGGTTGACGGGAAGAGTACCGCTTCCTGCATAGCGACCAGGGCGTTGACTATTTTGAAGGTAGAGCCCGGAGGGTAGGTACCCATAATAGCACGGTTCATCAGCGGCTTAAGGCTGTCTTCGTTTAAACGGATGTAATTATTGCTCCTGATGCGCCCAACCAATAAATTAGGGTCGTAAGAGGGTGAGGTGACCAGGGCAAGGATTTCTCCTGATGATGGCTCAAGAACAACAATGCTTCCGAGCTTATTTTGCATGAGCAACTCCCCGTATGCCTGAAGTTCAGCATCAATAGAAATATGAAGGTCGTTGCCGGCTATTGCTGAGGTATCATAACGGCCTTCAGCAAAGGATCCCTTTTCGCGGTTGAAAACATCCACCATTACAACAGACAATCCCTTTTCGCCACGCAAGCGTGATTCATATGACCTTTCGAGACCACTTTTACCAACATAATCACCCAGGGTATAATAATCATCCCTTTTCAGATCCCTTTTGTTTACCTCACCGATATAACCAAGCAGGTGGGCTGCGATGGGTTCGGGATACTTTCGTAATGTACGGGACTGAACATAAAAACCGGGGTACTTATATAGCTTTTCATCAATGAATCCAAAATCTTCCCTGGAGATCTGCTCCAGGAATACCGAAGGCTTGCGATAAGAGTATTTCCTGGCTTTTGTGAGGCGCCTGCGGAAGTCTTCAGGCTCAAGATGAAGCAAAGAGCAAAATTCGGTAGTGTCGAAAGCCGTTAATTGCCGTGGGATCACCATAAGGTCATAAGCAGCCTCATTGTACACCATCAACACTCCATTCCTGTCATAGATGAGTCCCCTGGCCGGGTATTCGGTAATATACCTTAATACGTTGTTCTCGGCAGATAATTTATAATCATTATTCAGCACCTGCAGCATGAAAAGGCGTATGGCATACAAAATGCCTACAAGCAGGAAAATTGCTATAATGACGAACTTACGGTTTTGATAATCCTTAGATATCATGGGGAACTTACTCCTAAATACAAAATTAGGTGAATTTCCTGAATGCTTATTATGGCTAAATGGTTAAATGGTTAAAGGGCTATGGTGTTAGGTGATATTATTATTAAAGAAAGAAATGAATTATTTTAAGATTTATTTGGTACCACTGTGGCCGAAACCACCCTCCCCGCGTGAGGTTTCGTTCAACTCTTCAACCTCAGTCCATTCGGCTGTTTCGTGACGGGAAATTATCATTTGTGCTATGCGCTCTCCGTCATGAATGATAAAATCTTCGCCGGACAGGTTTATGGTAATGATCTTGATCTCTCCCCTGTAATCTGCATCAATGGTGCCCGGGGTATTTGCCAGGCTGATCCCCTTTTTAATTGCCAGGCCACTGCGTGGCCGGATCTGTGCTTCATAGCCCGCCGGCAGTTCGATAAAAAGACCGGTTGGCACAAGAATCCTTTCCATGGGCTTAAGAAGAATAGGCTTGTCAAGGCTTGCCCTGAGATCCATACCGGCTGAAAAAGCGGTTTCATATGCCGGAAGGGCATGCTTTGAATTGTTGACTATTTTAATTTTCATACAGCTTATAAGATATAAAATTGATAAGTATTAGTGAAATTCGGTATGGTATTTTCTCCTTTCCAAAAGAAATGCAATTGCTATAAATAATACTATATATGCAAAATGCACAATATATTTCATGGCTCCCTCTGCAAAAGATATTTTTTCAGAAAGGAAGTATAAAACAAAGGCGATGAAAAAGTATAAAAAGATATTAAGAAAGTCATAATTGATCCTGTAGAACTTCCGGGCGCCAATAAACGAAAGTACAACCATGGAAAAATAACAGGCAAGGTGGGCCCAGGCGGCACCGGTATAGCCATATTTTGGCACAAGGAGGACATTTAGCACAATGGTAATTATAGCACCAATAAAGGCGATAACAGCCCCATATTTTGTCTTGTCTGTTAACTTGTACCAAACAGAAAGATTGAAGAAGATCCCAAGCAAAAGGTTAGCCAGCAGGATAATGGGAACAATTCCCAGGCCGGCGCGGAAATCCGGGCCAATAAAATATTTAAAAATGTCGAGGAAGAGGGTAACTGTTAAAAAGATCAAGAGGCAGAAAATGATAAAATATTTCATCACCGAGGCGTATAGCTGCTTCGCATTTTCTTCCCTCGCATGGGAAAAGAAAAATGGCTCTGCGGCATAACGGAACATCTGAATAAACAGTGTCATCAGTACGGCCAGGCGATAGTTTGCCCCATAAACACCCAGCTGGCTCAGGATATAGTTCTCCCTGTCGGGAATGTTATCCGGTACAGTGATGAGAAATTTAAAAAGCACTTTGTCGGAAACCTCGTTTATCATACCAAAAAGCCCCACCAGCAAAAGGGGAAAACCATAGGAAAGCATTTTCTTTAACAGCCTGTGATCAAAAGAAAATGACACCTTGAAAATATCAGGTATCAGAAGAATCAATGTTACGATACTTGCAATAAGGTTGGAAATAAAAGCGTAGCCAATACCAATGTTTTCGTTATATATACTGCTTAGAATTGAATCAGGATTATCTTTAAGGAACCACGGTAAAAAAAGAAGAAAGAAAAAATTAAAAAAGACATTGGTCGATACATTGATGATCTTGATCCATGCAAAGCGAAAAGCCCTGTTTTGTTGTCTCAGCCTTGCAAAGGGAATTGACGTAAAGGCATCCACCCCGACAATGATCGCAAAATAGATTATGTATTCGGGATGCCCCGGATACCTTATCAGGGATGCGATTTCACCGGAAAAGATCAGGGCAAGAAAAATGAATACCGAGGAGGTTACAAGAAGGCTGCTTATTGCAGTGGAAAAAACACTGTCTTTATTTTTTTCTGACTGGGCATACCTGAAGAAAGAGGTTTCCATTCCGTAGGTAAGCAGAACCAGGAGAAAAGCAACGTAGGCATAGAGCTCGGTAACAACCCCATATTGACCTTCGGCAAAAATGCGGGTATAAAAGGGGGTTAAGAGCAGGTAATTAAGCAAGCGGGGAACAATTGTCCCCATACCGTAAACGGCAGTTTGTCCGGCTAGTTGTTTTAAGGGTTTCAATGCCTGGGCTAGTCTTAGGATGCAAATGTAAACATGAAATTCAATTTGCAGGAAATATCGGGAAAGAAGTTAATAACAGTAGCTGATTAGTCGTGCTGGCAGCAAAACTAAGACAACTGATAAGCGGGCAGGGTGATAATAAATACAGTGCCGTCACTTGCTGAAGATTCGAAATTTATATTCCCACCCGCCTCAACAATGATACTGCGGACAAGCGCAAGGCCGAGCCCCATACCGCTTGATTTAGTAGTAAAGCTGGGAGAAAAGATCTTGTCCATCATTTCATAGGGTATGCCGGGACCATTATCAATAACCCTGATAACATAATTGTTGTGATCCGGATCAAGGGTAATTTTTATGATCCCTTCGTGCTTATGGCCAATTGCCTGGACGGAATTCTGGATCAGATTATTGAATACGCGGATCAATTGGTTTTTGTCAGCAAGTACAAAAGGTGGTGATGTAACAGAAGCATGGTAGGAGAAATGAATGTTTTCTGTATCAGAGAAAAGATCAAGCGACTTTTTAATGGTTTCCGAAAGATCGATCTTTTCTTCTTTTTTCTGGGGCATTTTGGCAAAGTCTGAGAACTCTGATGCGATAGCCGATAGCGTGTCAATATGTTCTACGATAGTTTGAGTAAAACGCTGCAGGCGCTCTTCCCAGTCCGGAGATTTTTCATCCCAGGCCTTTTTAAGATACTGCACGCTCAGCTTCATCGGTGTGAGCGGATTTTTGATCTCGTGAGCAACCTGTTTGGCCATCTCACGCCAGGCACTCTCTCTCTCTGATTTGGCAAGAAGTTCCGCACTGCGCGACAGTTCGTCGATCATCCTGTTGTATTCAGCTACCAGGGTACCGATCTCGTCATTGCGCGACCAATGAATCTTTTCATTTGTGCCACCAAGGGAGAGGTTACGCATTTTATCACGTATCAGCTGTAGTGGCTGAGTAATGTATCTGGAGATAAGGATTGCTATGAAAATTGCCACCGCAATCAATAAAACATAAACATTAAGGAAGGTGTTAAGGAAAACAGAGATCTCTTTCTGAAGTTCGGTCTGGCGGGCAAAATAGGGAAGGTTCAGATATGCGACAACTTTGTTTTCTTCATTCATGAAGGGGACATAGGCAGAAAAATAATCCTGGTCTCCGATGGTTTCGGTGTGGATGTATAGAAGCTTTTTGTCGATGGTTAAGGTACGAAATGCCTCTGAGTTCATCTTTGTTGAGATAAGCTGTTTCTGAAAGATCTGTGGCCTTGAAGAAGCGAGGAGATTTCCGTGAAGGTCATACAGGTTGATGTCGGAAAAGAAAACCTTGGAAAATTTAATTAGGTAGGTGGTAAGATATTCTTCCATATCTGCCGTAAGGAGGTCCTCTCCCGAAAGCTTATGCTCGAGTTCAATTAAAACCGAATGTGTCTTTTCCTGAAGGATTTCTTTGTTCTTACCGGTGTTCAGGTTAATAACGTAAGCTACCGAAATGATACCCACAATAACCAGCGATACTACGATGAGAGAAGTAATATAGAGCTGCAGCTGGTTACGGAAGTTCAATTCGAAACCGATACGCTTAAAAGGGATGCTGACCATTGCGATGAAAAGCAGGACAAAGAGTGTAAAAAAGATCAGTAAATAGGAAAATGGGGCCAGTACTTCAAGAAAACCCGACTCTTCTTCACTGATGATAAGGTATTCATTTTCATCGATCTTTGTAATATAGTGGCTTGAATTATTGTGGATAAAGAATGCACCGGTCTCAAATTCTCCGTACCTGTTAATATTTGTGCGGTAAGGGTAATCACCATATTTGAAAACAAGCTTGTCTTCCTTATATCTTGCGTATGAATAGTGTTCGAGGCCGCCAAAAGTTTTTATGTTTTCGTCGATCAGTAATTCCGGATAGCCCAGGCCTTCTTCAGGGATAAAAAATGAGAACAATTCTATAAATACAGTGATTGTGTCAAGATTGTCATTCAGAATGTAATCCTGGGCGGAGATATAATTACATATTCCGGCTTCATTATCGTAATGGTATTGCCCGCTGCCGAGTGCCGGCTGCCCTATTCTTTCAATGATATCTCCGAAGTATTCATGACAATTGACCAGATATCCCTCCGGCTGGATCAGCAGGTCACGATCCGGAGTACACACGGTTACCATCCACTCGTATTTTCTCAGGCGGTCGGCCAGGTAGTTATCTTCGATATAGGCAATGGCATGATCTTCCTTTTCAATACTGTAAGGTGCTTCGGAAAGCAGTGAAAGCAGGCCGGTATCTGTAGCCATTTCTGCGGCGATGGATGCGAAGATATACTCAGTAAGCGGATCTTCACCACTTGATAATTCTATGGCAAGCAGTTTTCGCTGTTCGGTTTCCCTTTGTGTATTATAAACGAACAATACGGCGGTGCTTAAAATTGCAAAAAGGAACAAATACAATACTACTCCCGAAAAACCTACCTTGTCCAGATCAGGGCGGGAAGCAGCTTGAAAATAGAATGCAATTGCATAGATGATCAAGGGTATGAATAACAGAAGATCACAGGTGTGGATGAGAGTACAGATAAGGAAATAGATCAGGCTGGTTAAAAGAAAAAATGCAAAATAGCGGATGAAGGACCGCCCGGCATAATGATAGGCGAGGCCAAGGATGCGATATGAGACAAGGAAAAAGCTAAATAGCATTATCGTGAATGCAATCAGTGCAAGAAGAGAATCTGAGGTGAGGAAAAATATCTCGTTTAGATTCAGGGAATAAGATGCATCAATTACCAGGCTCCTGGCTGCCCAAAGGAACAAGCGGTAAAAAATAAAAACATGCAGGAAAAGTGAGAAGGTTAGAAAATACTTCCGGAATGCAGGCTTTTTCCTGTCAAGCCTGATGTTTTTATATGTAATGAACAGCGTATAGGCGATAGTTAATATTGTGAGGGCATTAAAGATGAAATCGCCCATGGAAGGCATAAAATCAGACGCTGCAAAAGAACCGGGTTTAAAGAAGGATGTATTGTGGAGGTTTACAGGCAGTTCGAAGATGAACATAAGTATGCGGAGGAGGATCACATCTATAAGGTATGCGATAACCAAAAGCAAACGGGATTTGATCAGGCTGCCAAACCGCAGGTATAATTGATATATGGCGGCATTAATTGCAAGAAAGGCAAAAGCATAAAGTATCAGTAAAAGCAATGAAGGTATTGCACCCGGGTCAGGGTTGTCGGGGGGGGTGATGGAAAACATAAACCTTTCGCCGGTGTAAATGTTATAATCACCCCGGCTAATGGAAATTTCGGTTTGTGGCGGAGCTGAAAACCCTGACTGAAAACGATTTTCGAGATAGATGTTCTGATACGGGTAGTTCCATTTAATCAGAAACAGGCCGGCAAGACGATATTCACCAATTATGGTGTCGTTATAAAAATATATTCCGTTGGCCAGGGAAATCGTACGGTTTCCGGCTTTCTCGACATGGGCTAATTGAGAAAGCGGTACAGAATTATCAGACCAGAATATTAGTGAGTCGTTCTTGTATGTATAAAAGTGAAATGCGAAACAGCTGTTAACATGTTCACGGATGAAGGCACCGGCCTGATCCGACCCGGAAAGATAATTTGGCTGAGCGAGGGAATCGAGATAAACCGAGAGTTTTTTTTCTGCATCATTAAAATCTGCCTGGAGTGTTTTAAGAATTTTTTCCGGGGAGGAACTATTATTGATGCGAAAATCATATATAAACGATGTTAATATGAAAATAAGTGCAAGAGAAAGGTAAAAAAGAAATTTGCGGTTAATTTGCCGGTTATTTTCGGATTTGTCCATGTAAAAAGCTGTAAATCAATTAAATACCCCTTGACCTCAAATTAGGCGTTGTGATAGACGATTTGCCTGATCGAAGGGGAATGTGCCACACAAGGGCAATCGTTTGTCAGGAGCGCTGAAAATGGCTTATTTTGACTTTTTAAAGATATAGATTAAACTTGAATAATTTCTTCCTTTAACCGATGCCTGAATATTTGACAAAAGGCCGGTAAGACCTGCCTGAATTATTTTTGATCTTCCGGATTTATATTTTTCACTTAGCATCGAAATATAAAATGCATCAAGGAGCATTGGCCTGGAAGCGATCATGTCAAATCCATGCTCTTTCATTAATGTATTGATGCTTTCCGGGGTAAAATGATAAATATGTCTCGGCACATCAAAAGCTGCCCAATAACTGCCGTAGCGTCTTGCATCATATGAATTCATATTTGGAAGTGCTACAAACAATGTGCCATCAGGGCTAAGCTTTTCATGAAATGAGCTGATGCGTTCAGATATGGGATAAATGTGTTCAAGGACATGCCACATGCTGATTGCACTCAGGCTACCGTCCGGGATATCAGAAAGGCCTGCTTCATCTGTAATGGCAAGAGATTTGTTTTGTGAGGCCTGATTGCGGGCTCCTTCATTTGGCTCAATGCCTGAACAATCCCAGCCGGCACGATCCATGGCATTCAGAAAATCACCGGTACCACAGCCATAATCCAGGATAGTGTTACCGGAAGTATATTTTTTAAGGATACGTTTTTTATAAGAAATCGTATAATTCCTGGAAAGATGAAATAAGCGGTTAGTTATACCTGAAGATGTTTTAGAATGTGATACGTAGGCATCAGATTCATAATAAGAACTGATTTGATCGATTGGAGGGCGCGGATTGGTAAAACAAAACCCACAGTTTTCGCATACCGCCAGTTTAAATTTCTCTCCGCTGACAAAATGATCCTTACATTCAAAATGTTCACGAAAGCCTTGGGCCCCGCAAACAATGCACTTTTTAACAGTTTCTGTTATCATGGTTCCACGTGAAACATAAACGGCAAAGATAGGGAAATATAAAGGTTGATAGAAAGGGATTTTTTTGAGTTTGGTTCCACGTGAAACAATCCGGCTAACCCCCAAGGTATATAGCAAGGACGGCTATATCGGCAGGAGAAACCCCACTGATCCTGGCTGCCTGCCCGATCGTAACCGGGCGTATTTTACTAAGCTTCTCACGGGCTTCAAACGAAAGGGATGTTAGTTGCTGATAATCGAAATCGTCCTTGATCACAACATTTTCGAGTTTGCCAAGTTTATTGGCAAGCTCCCTTTCCTTGTCAATATATCCCTGGTATTTAATGCGAATTTCGGCCTGTTCAATGATCTCAGTGTTCAGGCCTTCCAGGTTTTCGATAAAGGCAGATAAATGCGGAATGCTTGTTACAAGGTCACTGAAATGGATTTGTGGACGAAGCAATAAGGTGTCAATTTTTACTTTCTGCCTGAGCGGATCTGTTTCTTTTTCAGCCAGCATGTGATTGACCTCATCCGGAATGACACTTTCTTTTTTGCAAAACCGCATAAGTTGTTCCAATAACTGCTCTTTACGGTTCACCACCTCCAGCCTTGATTTATCGGCCAGGCCAATGTCATATCCCATAGGAGTTAAACGCAGGTCGGCATTGTCCTGCCGCAGCAGGATGCGGTATTCTGCACGGGATGTGAACATGCGGTAGGGTTCATCAACACCCTTGGTGATGAGGTCGTCAATGAGCACACCGATATAAGCATCAGAACGCCTGAGTATGAAATCAGGAAGCTCCCGTAGCTTGCGATGTGCATTGATGCCAGCAATGAGCCCCTGGGCACCTGCTTCCTCATAGCCGGTAGTGCCGTTTATCTGTCCGGCAAAATATAAGTGCTCTATGAGCTTGGTCTCCAGCGAATATTTTAACTGTACAGGAGGGAAATAATCATATTCAATTGCATAACCGGGACGAAATACCTTGGCATTTTCAAAACCGGGTATTTTATGAAGGGCGGCAATCTGCACATCTTCCGGTAATGATGAAGAAAAACCATTTAGATAGTATTCAATCGTTGTCCAGCCTTCCGGTTCAACAAATAACTGGTGCTGGTCTTTGCCGGCAAAGCGATCGATCTTATCTTCGATAGAGGGGCAATACCTGGGGCCAATACCTTCAATCCTTCCGGTAAACATCGGGGATCGGGCAAATCCGGTCCGCAGGATATCATGTACGGCCTTATTGGTAAATGCCAGATAACAGCTTCTTTGTTTTAGCAGTGTGCCGGTATCAGTAAAAGAAAACTTTCCGGGTACTGCATCTCCCGGCTGCTCTTCAAGTTTTGAAAAATCTATGGTGCGGCCATCAATACGGACAGGGGTCCCGGTTTTCATTCGGGAAGCCTCGAAGCCGAGAGCAACAAGATCTTCGGTAATTCCTTTTGATGCGATCTCGCCCATGCGCCCGCCGGAGATTTTCTTTTCTCCAATATGCATGATGCCATTCAAAAATGTGCCGTTCGTTAATATCACTGAGCGGCCTTCAATCGTATGGCCAAGGGACGTTTTAACACCCAGGGCCCTGCCAGCTTTTATCATAATGGAGACTACCATGTCCTGAAGAAAATCCAGAGAGGGGATTTGTTCAAGCTGATTTCTCCATTCCATAGAAAACAACATTCTGTCGCTTTGTGCCCGTGGGCTCCACATTGCAGGGCCCTTGGATTTATTAAGCATCCTGAACTGGATCATGGTCTTGTCCGTGACAATGGCAGACAAGCCCCCTAGGGCATCTATCTCCCTGATGATCTGACCCTTAGCTATGCCGCCCATGGCAGGATTACAGGACATCTGCGCCATATTTTCCATGCTCATCGTTACAAGCAAAACAGATGAACCCAAATGGGCTGCTGCTGCCGCTGCCTCACAGCCGGCATGGCCAGCTCCCACAACGATGACATCGTATTGACCGAACATATTCATACTTTAAGGGAAAAGTGCTTTTAAAGTGGCAGCAAAGATAGATAATTATCCTCTTTTTTTGTCATCGCCGCTTTCTTTTCAACAGTTTTATCAGAGTAGCCACAAAGGTGCAGGATTCCATGAATAATGACCCTATGGTTTTCTTTATCAGGGGTTTGTCCAAACTTTATGGCGTTATCCACAGTACGGTCGTGGCTGATGAAAACATCACCCGACACCTCAGAATCTTTTTCGCGATAATCAAATGCAATAACATCGGTGAGGGTATCCCGCTCGAGAAAACGTTGGTTTAGTTCCAGCAGATAAGTGTCATTGCAAAAAATAATATTGATTACGCCGGCTTCGAAGCCCTCAGTTTCAATTACCTGAAGAATCCAATCATGGATAACCGGCTCTTGGTCTAAGCGATAATCAATATCTTCGGAGAAGAACTGGATAAGAGCACTCATTATAGATCAGACTGGGGGAAAAGGTTAAACCTTTTGCTTTTTGGTTTGGAAATATTCGTTGAAGTGGCTGATCCTTTTTTTCATAGCCTCATGGCCGATTCCTGAAATAAGGAAAAACATTTCTATGCTTCTGCCTTCGTTTATGATCTCAACCTTATCAGAAAGGGAGCGGATTAAAAAAAGTCCCCGCCCTGTTTGGGTGGATGCGTCGATCTCAAGATCAAGCGGATCAGGCACTACGTCCGGATCAAAACCACTGCCTTCATCAGTCACGGTAAAAGACAAGCCTTTGGGTTTTGATTCGAAGACAACCAGAATCTTCCTTGATTCATCATTTTCGTTGCCATGGATCAATGCGTTCCTGAATGCTTCTGTAAGGGCTATGAGGATATTTCCGAAGTAAGTGTCGTTGATGTTATAATAGTCACAAATCTCTTCTACAAATCTTTCGATGGAGCTGATATTTTCAGGCCTGGAGTCTAGTGTAAGTTTTTCCTTCCTACCCATGGTAGATGCATTTAATTACCAAAGTTATAAAAATATTCATTCACTTTGCGTTTATAATAAGGTTTTAAATCGGGCGGAACTGTTTTTAGGAGTTCAACTTCTTTCGATAGTATTCTTTTATACTCTAAAAAGTTATCAGGGTTACTATATTCCTGGCTTTTTGCTTCCCTTGATTCACGACGCTCCTCTTTTTCTCTTTCACGCAGTGCTTTTTCATGCTTCAGGAGACGGGTGTAGATCTCTTCCTGCCTTTTCAAAGTTTCCTCTGTAAGTCTCTTATTTACAAGGTCCAGCTCGGTTTTCTCCATCTCTTCCATCAGCTTGCTCATGCCGCCATCACCCGTTTCGCCAGCAGCTTTTAATTCATCCAGATATTCTTGCATCTGACGCCGGATCGCCTCCTGCTCAGCAGCCATCCTGGCAAATTGCTCACTGAGTGACTTCTGTCCCTGTCCATCCATGCTTCCCTGTTCTCCTTCAGTGCCAGGATTATCCTGACCATTTTTCATTTTCTGCATCTGCTGGTTGAGCTGTTTCTGCATTTCCCCCATACTCTGTGGCATACCGCCCGGCTTACCCTGTCCGGGATTATTGCAACTGGAGTTCCCCGGCATATCCATGTTTTGCATCTGCTGCATTTGGTCAAGGACTTCTGAAAGAAGCAATGCGAGATTATTTACTGAGGTCATGACATATTGCTGGGCCATGGAGGCCTCTCCTTTTTTCCTCTCTTGCAGATATGAATTTGCGTCCTCTATGCTTTTATTGATCTTGTCAACCTCATTGGTAACAAAAGGCTTGATCATTGCCTGACGTTTGCTTAATGCATAAAGAGAATCTTTAATGATCTCCATATTTTCCTGCAATTCAAACTGTTGTTTAATGACCTCCTGGTATCTTGGATCTGCAAAACTTGTATTGTTGAGATCAGAGATAAGCTCTTCCTGTTCAAACGATGTGATAAGCAGGTTCTCAAGGATCTCCCGAAGGACATTAATATCTTCGGCATTTGCCTGCTGCTGCATCTGCATTTGCATATTAAAAAGCATTTCTGCCATCTCCTTCATTTCCTCACCGGCTTTCTTTTGGGACTGCCCGGCCTTTTTCATTTTGCCATCCTGCAATTGCTCGAGGCTCTTGTCCATTTCCTCCTGAATGCTGTTCTCCATATCTTCTGTTTCCAAGAGCTCATGGGATTTTTCCAACTCCTCATTCAGCTGTTCAATTTCTTCCAACTCCTCACGGATTTCTTTGAATGCCTCATTCAGCTCCTCCTGTTCTGACGACATTTCTTCCTTATCATTGCTTTTATCAGCTGATTCTTCAGAGAGCTTTTGCTGGTCTTCTGCGAGTTTATTTAATTTTTCAATGGTTTCACTTAGTTTTTTATCAAATTCAAGTTGTTTGAAAAGCTCTAAAGTTTTATCGAGTTCCATCTCAATATCTTCAGCACTCATTTCCATTTTCTCGAGCATTTCCTGTACATCCTCCTTGCGGAGTTCGTCCAGCATCTTCTGTAGTTCTTCGAACAAGGCCTTCATTTCATCACTCATCACCTCGTCGAACAATTCCTGTAATTGCTGCTGTTTGCGCAGGATGTCCTCGTCCACCTCTTTGTACTGCTGCTCACGAGAGTTTTTTTCGAGGTTTTTTTCTTCCATCAATTCCAGTCTATCCTGAAGCTGCTGTTGCTGGTTGAGCAGATTTCTGACCTGTTCCTTATCCTGCCAGCTCAGCGTTTCCTTATTGATCAGTTGTTTGTTGAGCTTTTGAATCTCCAACTGCAACATTTGTGATTCACGGATTATGTCTTCCATCTCATCCTTAATCTCACGGTTTTCCGTTTCGGTTTGTTCGTTGATATCTTCCAGGCTTGGCGCCCGGAATATCATGTTGTGAGAGCGGCTGCTCTTGTAGCCATTTACCTCATCGTTGTCCCAGACTTCAAAATAATACTGTATTTCATCACCGGGTCCTACAGCCAGGCTGCTAAGGTCGAAATGATGAAAAACAAGCTGTTTAGTCTGGCCGGGGGAAAAGAGAACCTCATTCTTTACTACCCTGCCCTCTATTTTGGTTGAGTCAAAATTATTCAGGAACTCATAATTGAATGTAAGCCCGGTAAACCCGTAATCATCACCGATCTGCCCCCGGAAATATAATCGCTTATCATAAACAGAGTCGCGAAATTCCTCAAAGACGGCAGTTGGATAAATATCCGGAATGACAGTAATAGCATAGGCGAGGGTGTCGGGATTCAATAAGTGTTCATTCGCTGCGGAAATAGAATAAGTAAGGCTGTTAAAAAGCCTCTTTTTGTATTTAAATGCATTGGATCCCTGTGCCTGCAGCCGGACGGTGTCGCCGGGGAAGCGAAACATTATGGATCGGGTATCACGTGTGATGACCTTCCATTCGGCGTAAGTCCCTTCCGGAACAACAAAGTCGCCGGTGTTTTCAAAAACCTCATTTTTTTTACCTGTATATGGCGGGTAGTTCAGGGCCACCTCATAATTGATGATGACAGGCCTGGGTAAAACCCTCAGATAGAATGGCCCGAAATTATAATCTTCGGCGATGATGTTAAATTGCATATCCTGCTGCAATTTATTCAGGGTGTAACTAAAGAGCCCGGACGACTCCTTGCGAAAGGGAAGGATGTTGGTATTGGAGGATAAATACATCCCGGCAGGGAGTTCTTCCCCATTTACCTGAACCATCAGGGTAAAGTCATCGTGCTGCATTACTTCCAGCTTGTGGTTGAGGATATGTACACTGAAGGGCATGGGCCGCTCAAACTGCAAACGGTGGTTGATTAGTCTTTGCGAAGGTTCCGTTATTATAGACGGAGAAGCAAAAAGCAATATTATTATGACCAGAACAGGGGGGATGGCATATTTCAGGTACTTCCTGTTTTTCCTGAGATCAATTGCTTTCACGAACGGAACAGGATGCAGTGTTTTGGTTTTCTGTTCTATCCCCGCCTCTAATAATTCCAGGGTTCCGTTCTCCTCACTGAGCTTTTTTAACTGTATGGTATTGATCAGCTTGTCCTTCACCTCCGGAAAATATGCCCCGATAATTGAGGCCGCTTCCTCCTCTTTCATTGTTTTACCAATCCTGAAAAGCTTCATCAGCGGGATAATAATAAGCCTTATAAGAATGAACAGGTTTAAAGCCAGGTAAGTATAGAACAGCACGGTGCGGACCCAGGGGCTGCTCCAGGTGTAATATTCGAAGGCATTGACAAGAAGGAAAAACAATGTAAATACAGCAATGAACCAGATTCCTCCGCGAAATACCTGGTTCAGGTAATACTTGCGAATGAAGCGGTGTAATTTACCGAGCAGTATGTTATAATTATCCTGCATTTTGTTGCTTACTCTTTCAAATGCGAACGAATGTACGAAAGCAATTATTTCAAAATAGTATACAAAGGTAAATATTCGATACCGATTTTATCGCTTTCTGATATCTGAATCTTTAGTGTTCGGTTAAAATTTATCTGGATTGGGAAAACACATGTAGATGTTAAGTCTTGAAGCAACTGGGTTAAAAGGGGCTAAAAAATGCTCAAATGGAAGAGGCCCCTCGACTCCGCTCGGGATGACAACTTATTAGGCTTAAAACAAGGAAGAGCGCGGCGCTAAACTTAC
>DAOVZP010000272.1 GCA_030635045.1 Bacteroidota bacterium
AATACAAATTCTTCCTTAGGATCATCCATTGATCAGGAAGCTACTCCCCCTGCAGATGATAGCAAAGCTATTTTTACTGATCCCGTTTATGATCCGGAACCCGGGCAGGGAGATATTGCTTATGGATATTCTCCTTACTCTTCTCTCGACCGGGCGGAACAAAGATCTGCTACGATCAAAGTAACTTCAACTCAGGAAATTAATGATTCACAATTAAGGGAATCTCCTGAACCCATCTTCGACCTTACCATCAAAGACAGCTATGTGAAAAAGGCCGATGTGCTATTCGGAGCAGCTTTCAGCCCGGCAGTGAATATATATCCTGAGGGACAAAACCGAAACGACTTTTCACTGGAATTTGTCGCGGCATATGAAAAATCAAGGTTTATCCTTGAAAGCGGCATCGGTGTTAACTACACCAGCGAAAGTGCCAAATACCAGATCAATTATTCAAGCTACGACAGTGTGGGATTTTATGTTGGTGTTACTTCTTTCAATACTGCCCCCGGGAATCCTGATTCGGTGATCTTTGAAACCAGTTTAAAGAACCTCTATGACAGCATCGATCATTTCAGGATCAAAGAAAACACCAATAAATTTGTTTACCTGCAGATACCTTTGAGGGCAGGATACCGTGTCTTTGAAGGAAACCGCTTTTCGCTCGACCTCAAAGCCGGGGTAATATTCTCCCTGCAGGTGTATAAAGATGTACCGGGAGTGCCATACCAGGGCAATGATGCAGAGCAGATAGTGGTAATAAGGCAATATCCCGATCGATTGACAACCACCTGGCAGTACACTGCCGGCATCGGGATGAACTATCATATCAACAACAACATACGGTTTACGCTTGAACCATTTTACAGGCAATATATAAAATCAGCTTACTCTCCGGCTTCTGAATTTCCGGCCCGTTCGCCATATTCTTTCGGGGTCAGGTGGGGGATATATTTGCATTTCTAATGAAACGATAACAAGATGAATAAAAAGATCCATATAACACTTCTATCGCTCTTCTTTAGTTTAGGGTTCCTGTCAGGGAATGGTGCTACGGGCATGCTTGATTGCGTCAGCTTTTTCACCTGGGAGCCTGTTGCAGGCACAAATACAAGCATACAGTTCCAGAATGAATCTACCGGCAGCTTCAACACCTGGGTGTGGGATTTCGGCGATGGCTTTACCTCCGTGGTATACCACCCCATACATGAATTTGCTGACTTCGGGGTCTATATCGTTTGCCTGACTGTTAGTGACGGGCTCGGTTCCACCGATACTTATTGTGATACAGTAGAGATAGTCCCTGATTGCCATGCCGACTATGAATTTACTTACGTACCCACAACACCCATCTATGTGCAGTTTGCTGATATTTCACTGGGTTACCCTGATAGCTGGCATTGGGATTTTGGCGACGGGACAAGTTCTTCGGAACAAAATCCTGTTCACCCTTACGAGGAGTCGGGAAGTTATGAGGTATGCCTGACCATCCAGCATAACGACTCATTATATTACTGCATAGATTCTGTTTGCCAGACCATTATCATTCCTGACTCTGTTGACTGCGAAGCGGCATATACCTTCGAAGTTAATCCTTACATTCCCCTGGAGGTATCCTTTTTCGACCAGTCAACCGGTAATATTACCGACTGGGAGTGGGACTTTGGCGACGGAGCGGTTTCTCACGAACAATATCCGGTACATATTTTCCCGGCACCGGGTGAATACCTCGTATGCCTGAACGTTTTCAATGCCGATTCTCTTGAAACATGCTTTCATTTTATCTGCAAAACCCTGAACTTACCTGACTCTATGGTCTGCGAAGCAGATTATTACGCCATAGCTGACTCAAGCAGCAATGTGATGTACCATTACACTTTCCATGATCAGAGTACAGGCTATCCCGACCACTGGTTATGGGACTTTGGAGACGGGAATATCTCCCATGATCAACATCCTGTCCATGTTTATGACGAAGCGGGCGTTTACGAAGTATGCCTTAGCAGCTGGAACAGCAATTACCCCGGATGCAGTGATATTCAATGTAAACTGCTACAAACAGCTAATTATTATAAACTGGGCGGACAGGCCTTCATAGGCCCGAACCCTATCAATAATCCATATCACGCCGGCGACACAGGAGTGGCTATCCTTTACAGGCAAAGGCCAAACCTGGGCCTGGTGGCCGTCGATACCAATATCTTTACAGAGTTCGGGTATTATTGGTTTGCCGACAAGATGGAGATGCCCTATGTGATCAGTATCAGCCTCACAAAGGGATCAGAAAATTATCAGGATGTGGTTCCGTCCTATTATCCATCGGCAATGACCTGGCAGCAATCCGAATCTGTAGTACTGGAAGAGGATATGTTCGAAACCCATACTTCACTGATAGAAGTCAGTGGCATTGAAGCCGGTATTGCCGGAATCAGGGGCAGGGTGATCAGTGCCGAAAACAGGTGGGAACTGGCCGGTATGGGATTATTTAAGGAAGTACCCGTTATTCTCACCGATGTATCAAGCCAGCCACTGTCCTGGACCCGAACTGATGATCACGGGTGGTTTTCATTTGCTTATATCGCTTATGGAACCTATAAGGTGTACGCAGACATTGCCGGTATTTATTCTTTTCCCGAAACACTTATCCTCGACGAGAATTTCCCGGTCGCGGATTCTGTTTTTATAAAGATGTTCGAAACTGCGCCATTAGCAATTAACGAACCGGATGAGGAAGCAATTACGATCACGGAATTATATCCAAATCCTGCAAACAGCAATATTTATCTGGGGATCTCTGCTGAAGAGCCGGGACCTGTAGAAATATTAATATATAATCAACTTGGGCAAAAAATGTCGGCCCAAAGCCATCGGATCAGCAAAGGCGAAAATAAACTGGAAATAAGCATATCAAATCTGCCTGAGAGCATTTATTACCTGCGTTTACAGGCAACAAAAAGCAAACCTTTGATGAGGACCTTTATCAAGGTTGATTAGTAAATGTTTTCTGGTCTGAAGGCAAGGAGCGGCGTTTTTGGCCGCTCCTTTTTTGTTTTCATTATTTTAATCTAGTACAGGCATTATAAGGAAATTCCAAAATTCAAAATCCAAAATTCAAAAAAACTTCAAATTCCAAGAAAAAACAAATCCTAATAGCTTAATCTTTCAAGATTGGAATCCCTCTATTAGAAATCAAGCTAACAGGAATTATTAAGCCAGTTTTCAAATTTGAAATTTGAAATTTGGATTTTTTTTGAAATTTGTAATTTGTAGTTTGAATTTTACCGTAGGTACTAATTGCCCCGCTCGCGCGGATCTCACGATCCGTGCGAATTAACCGCTCATCTCCTGATGAGCAACACATAGAAAATGAATTATCATTAAAACTTTAAAACCATTAATATGTGATAAGACGTGGTGTTTCCTTAACGGGCACAGATCATGAGATCCGCCAGCGGGAATTTCTTTTTGTATATTTACAAATACGAAACCAATGGAATAACACTTTTTTTATGAGCAAAAATTTTCAAATGAAACGGTATTATAAGGCCATAG
>DAOVZP010000036.1 GCA_030635045.1 Bacteroidota bacterium
AAAGTATCTCCTTCCAGGTGTTCAAGCTCAATGATGAAGATCTTTCAGAAATCTCATCATTTCTTGAAGATTATGTCGCCGAATTCAATATGAACAACAATGGTGTAAGATTGGAAGTGACATATAGCTTCCTTGATATGCTTGGCGACAGGCTTAACCTGCTTTACAGAAATGGAGGGATAGGCCTTTTACTGGTATTGATATCACTTGGCCTGTTCCTGAATCTGCGTTTGTCCTTATGGGTTGCATGGGGTATCCCGGCTTCGTTTTTAGGTATGTTTATCATTGCTGCCCTGTATGGGATCACGATCAACATGATATCGCTTTTCGGAATGATACTCGTGGTGGGGATCCTGGTGGATGACGGAATCGTAATTGCAGAGAATATCTATACCCATTATGAAAGGGGTAAGAGCCCAAAAAGAGCTGCTATCGAAGGCACCATGGAGGTGCTACCGGCAGTAACTACTTCTGTCCTGACCACTATAATTGCTTTTACACCACTGTTATTCCTGTCGGGTAGGATGGAGATGATGTTTGAAATGGCTTTTGTCGTGATATTCAGTCTTTTATTTTCGCTTGCTGAAGCGTTTTTTGTGCTTCCTGCCCATGTAGGTTCTAAGTTTGTGCTTCGCAAAAATCCTAAGAAGAGTCGCTGGATGAAGGTCAGGCGCAGCCTCGACAGGCTGATGGATTTCATGAAATACACCCTCTATGCACCAACGCTGCGTTTCATGCTCAGGTGGAAGTACATTATGCTGGTCACTCCAATCGCCCTTATCATGATCACAGCGGGCTTATTCCAGGGTGGGCAAATAAAATCAACATTCTTTCCTGCCATACCTTTTGATTTTTTTAATGTGAACCTTGCTTTTACTCCCGGATCCGGAGAAAAGCAGACCTATGAATATTTGCAGGTTTTTGAAAATGCCATGTGGGAGCTGAATGAAGAAATAAAAGTTGAGTTCGATTACCCGGAAGGAGTTCTTAATTACACCTTTATTTCTATGGGAAATGCATTCAACGGCAAGGAGACCGGTGCGCATTCCGGAAATATTTTTGTACTCCTCAGGAACCTTGAAGATGCCCCCCTCAGCAGCTTTGAGATCGTTGAAATGTTGCGGAATAAGATCGGTACGGTACCTGAAGCGGAAAAATTTACCGTTGAGGGGATGGCTACTTTTGGTATACCGGTGTCGATAAGCTTATTGGGGAAAAATCTGGAAGAGCTTCAACTGGCTAAGGATTTCATGATAAGGGAGATGAGCAATATCAAAATTCTGAAGGATATAAACGACAATAATGCCATCGGTAAACGGGAGGTACAGCTTGAACTTAAACCTAAGGCATATTTCCTTGGCCTCACGCATAGCGACATTACCACCCAGGTACGCCAGGGTTTCTTTGGCGGACAGGCACAACGATTGCAGATAGGAAAAGACGAGGTCAGGGTGTGGGTAAGATATCCCAAACAGGACAGGTTGAACCTTGGCCAGATGGAAGCTATGAAGATAAAAACCCCCGGGGGTGAATATCCGCTTTCTGAACTGGCAAACTATGAGATCAGGAGGGGCCCGGTGAACATACAACGTTATAATATGTCGCGTGAGGTGCGCATTGATGCAAACCTTATTGATCCTTACGCTCCGGTACCCCCGATATTGGAAGAGATAAAAACCAATATTGTCCCAAGGATGCAGGAAATGTATCCCGGGGTAAATGTGGAATACCAGGGACAAAAACGTGATAGTGATGAAGCCGTAGCTGATCTCAGCAAGTTCTTCGGGATTGCTTTTATGATCATCATCCTGATCATTATGATACATTTTAAATCACTTACTCAGGGTACCATCGTCCTGATGATGATACCGCTTGGATGGATGGGTGCCATATGGGGACATGGCATTGAAGGCTATCCGGTATCTATGCTCAGTGCATGGGGCATGGTAGCGCTCTCCGGTGTGATCATTAATGATGCTGTGGTGTTCCTGTCAAAGTATAATTCACTCTTGCTGGAAGGGCGGAAAGTTATTGATGCCGTTTATGAGGCCGGACTGGCAAGGTTCAGGGCTATCATCCTCACTACCATCACAACAACAGTAGGGCTTTATCCCATCATTATGGAGGCAAGCTTCCAGGCGCAGTTCCTTATCCCGATGGCCATTGCCCTGGCATATGGGGTTATGATCGGTACCGCCTTTATCCTGGTCCTGTTCCCTGTGCTGATTCTTGTGCTCAATGATCTGAGGAGGTTCATGTATAAGTTATGGACAGGAGAAGAAAAAACGGCAGAAGAAATGGAGCCGGCAAATATTTTTGAAAGAAGAGTTATTGAATAAACGTATGACCTATCAACAAATGAAAAGAATAAAGCGTATAAAGATAGCAGCTGTAGCCCTCATCCTTTTTATTTCAGCGCAAAGCCTGAATGCCCAGCCAATGGTTCAGGACCTGTCACTGGCTGATGCCCTGGCTGTAGGCCTGGAGAATAATTACCAGATCAGGATCTCCGATGAGAGCGTAAGGATTGCAGAGAACAATGACAGCTGGGGTGCTGCAGGCATGTTCCCATCCATTTCCCTTGGGGCTTTTCAGTACAATCGCTATGATGCCGCCGATAGCAGAACTGTGCCGGGTGAAAGGGATGAGTATTATACAAACTTCATTGCTCCTTACATTAACCTCAACTGGAGCCTTTTCAAGGGCTTTGCGGTTCATATCACAAAAGATAAATTGGGCGCTCTCCTGGAATATTCGGAAGGATATGCAACTATCGTTGTTGAAAATACCATACAGGGCATAGTGCTGGCATATTATAATGCATTGCTTCAGGAGGAATTGTTGGAGGTCACAGTAGAGGTGAAAGCCCTTTCGCGCGACCGCTATAATTACATGACATTTAAGAAAGACCTTGGCGGAGCGGTAACCTATGATGTACTACAGGCAAAGAATGCATACCTGGACGATTCAACTACAAACCTTCTGCAACAGCTAAATGTCAGGAATGCATACCTGAACCTTCGCCTTCTTCTTGGAGAGGAACAGGATATTCAATATCAACTTACTGATGAGTTCCAGGTGCAGATGATCGACTTTTCACTGGATTCACTCCTGCAGGAGATGTTGTCAAGTAACAACACCATACGGAACCAGTATGTCAACCAGGAAATATTGAAAAAAGATGTTAAGCTTGCAAAAAGCAATATGTACCCGGTGCTTTCCCTCAATGGCGGGTTTGACCATTATAACTCCAGGGCGAAATATGTCGATAATGATCCGTTGTACACCAACAGCCTGGATTATTATGCAAATTTTACGCTTAGCTTCAACCTGTTCAATGGGGGGAATGTAAGGAGGGGGATCAGGAATGCCCGGATCAGCGAACGTATCGGCGAGCTGGAGATCGATGAAATGGAGATCAGCCTGACGAACCTTTTAAAAACTGATTTTGAGCTGTTCAGCATCCGCAAGGAATTGTATATGGTGTCGATCGCAAACCTGGAAAGTGCCAGCCTCAACATGGAGATATCAACTGAAAAATTCCGTTCCGGAGCTATCAACTCATTTAACTTCAGAGATGTGCAGGTGATATACCTGCGTGCTGCTGCTTCAAAATATCAAGCCATTTATAACCTGATCGACATTCAGACTGAGTTGCTGAGGTTATCGGGGGGAATCATTTCTGAGTTTTGAGCCCTTCGACTTCGCTCAGGACAGGTTATTGAGTTTTGGGTGTTGGGTTTTGGGTGTTGGGTTGGTTGACGGTTGACGGTTGACAGTGAGTTGGAAGCTATAAATTAAATAATCCTCATCTTTGTTGAAAATCACCTGCAATGTTTGTTTCACCCAAGAAGTCCCTCGGACAGCATTTTCTCATTGATCGCAATATTGCTGAAAAGATCATTTCTTCCCTTCCGGCAGTCCCGGCAAACATATTGGAGATCGGCCCGGGAACGGGGATACTTACTAAGTATATCCTTGAAAACCCTGCCTTCGAGCCAATGTTCATCGAAACCGACCGTGAAGCAGTTGAATACCTTAACTCAGTTTATTCTGAGATCGCTGATAAGCTGGTCCATGATGATTTCCTGAAAGTTGATCTTAGGGATATGTTCCATGATAGTTACCAGATAGTAGGTAATCTGCCATACAATATTTCCAGCCAGATCTTCTTCCGCATGCTTGACGACAGGGATCTCCTGATATCTGCCGTTGTGATGATCCAGAAGGAGGTGGCGGAACGCATTCGCTCAGGCCCCGGCAGTAAAGTGTATGGCATCCTGAGTGTGCTCCTGCAAACCTGGTTCGACGTTGAGTACCTCTTTACGGTTTCAGGAAATGTTTTCAGGCCTCCGCCAAAGGTAAAGTCGGCAGTGATCCGGCTGAGCAGAAACACAAGCACAGATATCGGCTGTGATCCCGGGTTTTATTTCAGGGTGGTAAAAACCGCCTTTAACCAGCGCCGCAAAACCCTGCGCAATGCACTAAAACCAATTATAGCTGATAAAGACACTACCGGAATAAACAAATTCCTGGGACAAAGAGCCGAACAACTTAGTGTAGAAGAATTTATTGAACTTGCCTGCTACCTGGAGTAAAACTTAATTTAAACTTCTGATATACTAGTGGTTTGGGGTTTGTGGTTTGGGGTTTGGAGTTTGAAGTTCTGATTTCTGATTTCAGCTATCTGATTTCTGATATCAAATAACGTCCCCTCTCAGCCCCCTGAACTTCCTCCTGGCTTCCACGGTATAGACGCTTCCCGGATACTGAGTAAGCAGTTCCTGATATAGCTCCATGGCTTTCTCCCGGTCATTGAAGACTTCCTCATGAAGTTGTGCCCTGCGATAAAGGGCATCATCCCCCAGGATATCTCCCGGATAAGCAATTGCGATCTGTTGAAGGAGGCTGTCGGCTTCATGGTATTCACTCTGGCTGATCCTGATCTCCGCCTTCCGGAAAAGAACCTCATCAAACAATGGGTGCCATGCAGCAAGCTGTTCGATTGAGTCCAGTGTAATATAAGCTTCATCAAACTTGTTTTGATAAAGAAACAATTCTGACTTTGCATAAAGGCGCAATCCTGCATAGCTGCTGTCGGCTTCGATATTATCAGCAATGAGCAACGAGAGCTCCAGGGCGTCATTGGCGATCAGCTTGGAGGTGGCGGCTTTCAAAACGTCAAGCTGCGCCTTGGCCCAGCCAAACTCACCAATATAATAGGTCAGACGTGCATTTTTTAATTTTGCCAGATGGCCGATGGGCTCATTTTTAAATGCTTTGTCTACCTGCGAATAAAGTAGCGTTGCCTCCCATACCTCTCCCTGGAAAAGATAGATATCGGCCAACTCAATTTTACATTTCGCCCTGGAGATGCTTTCAGGCCCCGGAATTGCTATTGCCATCCGGAGGTTATGGATGGCATCATTTTCTTTGTCAAGATGAAAAGCCTGGATGTGGGCAAGGTCACGGAGTAGTTGCATGGTTTCCCGGTGTACCCCAAATTCAGCTATCGCTTCCTCATATGCAGACTCCAGTTCCTGCAGCTCATCATCTTCAATGAGGATGTTGTGTGATATCTGCTGGTATCGTGTTTCCAAAAAACCGATCAGGCCGTTCAGGTATAAGGGGGCATCTTTCCCTTTATCTAAAATATATTCATAGGCTTCTAAAGCGGCATCGAAGTCTTTATTAACGAGGGCAAGCTCAGCTACGTTCAGCACCATGTAACCATCCTCCTTGAACCTCCTGTCGAGCGCGCGTGCCTGGATGAAAGCAAATGAAAAGTCTTTCTGTTGTATGGAGAGCCAGAGCAGCAGCTCGTTCAGGGAAACTTCTTCAGGCGACTCCTGGTACCTGGCAAGCATGCTTTCCTTCAATATGCCGGGGAGGATGTGTTCAATGTCCTTTGCCATTGCTGTTTGCAGCCGGTTCTGGATATCAGCCCTTGCCTCCGGAAAGCCGGCAAGGTGATCCAGGTATGTCTCCACCATCTCATGGTAATTCCCGTTTCTTTCATACATGGTGGCAAGTTCAATATCGAATGTGTAATCGCCCTGCATCAAAATTTTGCCTTGCTGGTAGGCCCTGATGGCATATTCTACCTGGCCCCGCGTGTAAAATGCATTGGCGATCTGTTTTACCTCATGTACGTTGGCGGGCAAGTTATTAATAACATCTTCAAATGCCCTGTGCGCTTTTTCTGTTTCTGATGCCCGCATATATACAAAGCCCAGGTCAACCTTATAACGCAGCTGAGGATTTTTCCTGGAGTGTCTTTTGGCTAGTTTTTCGGCCTCCCTGAATTCCCTTAATTCCAACATGGAATATAAGGAGTAAGTATAGTTGGTATGGTTGGGCTCTTTATCGTAAAGCCCTTTGAATATTTCCAGGGATTTTTCATATTCATGGTTCTGGTAATACTGAATGCCAAGGCGTTGCTGATTACGCTTATTGTCTTGCTGTTGAATATCGGAATGCGTTTCTATCTGGGAAAATAGTTCCTGTGCTCCTGAGGTGAGGAGGAGTAATATAATGATATGTCTGAGTAAGCTCATATGAAATTCAGTCTGGACCGGGTCTTAAGGATCATCATGAGATCAGGTCAAAACCTGTATAAGTCCTTAAGGCTTTGGGTATGTTAATGCCCGTTTCTGACTGGTTGTTTTCAAGCAGTGCAGCAACTATCCTGGGTAACGCCAGGGCGCTGCCATTTAGTGTGTGTGCAAGCCGGGTTTTGTTGTCTTCGTCCCTGAAGCGTAGCTTCATCCGGTTCGACTGGAAGGCTTCAAAATTCGATACGGAACTTACTTCCAGCCACCTCTTCTGGGCAGCAGAAAATACTTCGAAGTCGTAGGTCAGGGAGGAGGTAAAGCTGATATCCCCTCCGCATAATTTCAGGATACGGTATGGAAGTTCCAGCTTCTCGAGCAGGGATGCTACATAAATACGCATTTCTTCCAGCGTGTCATAAGAACGTTCGGGATGGCATATCTGTACAATTTCCACCTTGTCAAATTGATGCAGCCTGTTCAGTCCACGCACATCTTTGCCATAGGACCCTGCCTCACGCCGGAAGCAGCTGGAGTAGGCCACATTTTTTATGGGCAGAGAATCTTGCCCCAGGATAACATCCCGGTAAATATTGGTGATGGGTATCTCAGCCGTGGGTATTGCGTATAAATTGTCTTCACCGATATGGTACATCTGGCCATCTTTATCAGGCAAATTTCCCGTGCCATAGGCAGAATCTTCGTTAACGAATAGCGGAGGCTGGTACTCGCTGTAGCCGGCTTCAAGGGCTTCATCGAGGAAAAAGTTGATGAGTGCACGTTGCAGCCGCGCCCCTTTGCCTTTATAAAACGGAAAACCCGCTCCTGTAACCTTTGCGCCAAGGTCGAAATCAATGATATCGTACTTCTTTGCCAGCTCCCAGTGTGGGACCGCATCATCATGAAGCTTAATTTTAAATTCATTCGCCACCAACACTTCATTGTCTTCTTCACTATTCCCGGCTGGCACCGAAGGGTGGGGGAGGTTTGGCAGCAGAACCAGCTTTTCATCCAGTGCCGATTTTGTTTCTTCCAGGATGATACCCAGCGACTGTGTTTCTTTCTTCAGCACAGCTGATCTTTCTTTCAGTGCACCCGCTTCTTCACCTTTACCGCTTTTAAACAATATTCCGATCTCTTTGGCGAGTATATTCGCTTCGGCGAGGCCGTCATCCATTTTTTTCTGGGTCTCCCGGCGCCTGTGGTCGAGTTCCATGATCTCCTCAACGAGTGCTTCTGCGTCGAAGTTCTTAATGCGGAGAAGCTCTGTCACCCCTTTGGGGTTTTCCTTAATAATGTTCAGTTGGAGCATGCTTAATTTTTTGTAAAAATAAGAAACACTTTGTTATCAGGGATGTTCAGGAACAAAAAATCCTCTCCGGCAGTGCAGGAGAGGATCTTTAAATCATAATGATTTAAATTTCTTATTTGTCACCATCACTTTCTGCTATCACCACGCTGACATATGATTTGTTGTTCCTTCTTTTCCTGAACTCTACCAAACCGTCGACAAGTGCGAAAAGTGTATGATCTTTTCCCATGCCTACATTGAGGCCGGGGTGATGTGTTGTTCCTCTCTGGCGGATGATGATGTTCCCGGCTTTGGCAGCCTGTCCACCGTAAATCTTAACGCCCAGTCGTTTACTTTCTGATTCACGACCGTTATTCGAACTACCGGCACCTTTTTTATGAGCCATGATATATAGTTTTAATGTGTTGCTTTAATTATTTATCTTCTTTCTTGTCGCTGTCAGCCTTTTTAGCCTTTGGAGCGGCTTTGGGCTTGGCTTCCTTTTTCGGTGCCGCCTTTTTAGCTGCAGGTTTCGCTGCTTTGGGGGCTGCCTTTTTCGTTGCCGTGGTTTTCTTTGGAGCAGCTTTTTTTACTTCAGAAGGTTTTGTTGCCTTAGGTTTGGCTGCTGCTTTGGGCTTGGCCTTGGGAGCAGTTTCTTTTTTAGCCGTCGTAGCTTTAGCGGAGTCGGGTTTTTCAGCCTTGGGTGCTGCTGCCTTCGGTGCTTTTTCCAGGATATTTTCAATCACCAGCCTGGTCATATATTGCCTGTGGCCATTCAGCTTCTGATATCCTTTTCTCCTCTTTTTCTTGAAAACAAGCACTTTATCAGCTTTCATATGTTCAAGGATCTTGGCGCTTACAAGCGCATCCTTGATCATCGGTGTTCCAACACTGACTTTTCCGTTGTTATCTATTAGCATTACTTCGGAAAATTCAACTTTCGAACCTTCTTTTCCTTCTAACCTGTGGACAAAAATCTCTTGTTTTTTCTCAACTTTGAACTGCTGTCCGGCTATTTCAACAATCGCGTACATTACTTTTTCTTTTTCTTATCTTTCAAAAATGGAGTGCAAAATTAGTAAAATATATTATTGTACAAAGGTTTTATCTGTTTTTTTTGAGAATATGTTCTTAACGTTGACCAGATAAACGCCTCCGAGTATCATCATTATCCATATCAGGTAGTCCCAGTCAAATTGTTCCCCGTCGAGGATGCCCCAGCCAATGGCCACGATAGGGATCATATAAGTGACCGATGCAGCAAAAAGTGCACTTGTCATCTTGATCAGCATATTGAAAAAGATAAGGGCCAGGGCAGTGCCTACCACGGCAAGTATGCTTATGTACCCAAGTCCGTTCCAGGCCTCCTGGCTGTGTGCCAGCTGCTGCAGGAAATCTGTAAAGAAAAGCAGGTAAATGCAAACCGGCATGCCAATGATCAAAAAACTGATCGCTGTGATTGAAACGGCATCTAGCTCGACCAGGTAGGTTTTAATGATATTTACTGAGGCAGCATAAAAGATGGTTGCGATAAGCACATATACAGCATAGCTGAAGTTGAAAGCAAAGCCGCCATTCCCGCTGAAATATATCAATCCTGCAGCACCCGCCAGGCCCGTAAATACACCGAATATGTTAAACCATTTTGGCTTAAGGTGAAAGAATGCAAGTCCGATCATCAGGGTAAATAATGTTGTCAGCGAGTTCAGGATTCCCGCCATATTGCTGTCGATGCCGGTCTGTGCCCGGGCAAAAAGAAAAGCCGGGGCTGCATTGCT
>DAOVZP010000341.1 GCA_030635045.1 Bacteroidota bacterium
CGGTCCGTAGCGTAGCGAAGGTGGGGTATCAAATTTCAGATTTCAAAGTTCAAAGTTCAGATTTCAGAATGTATCCACTGCCATGAACGGTATTGATCTCCACGCCTGGATCGTCTTTGAGGTATTTTCTGAGTTTGCTCATGAACACATCCATGCTGCGGGTGGTGAAATAGCTGTCTTCGCCCCATATGCTGTTCAGGGCTTCCTTCCGTGGCAAAACCTTATTCATGTGGATACAAAGCATGCGGAGCAACTCAGACTCCTTTGGTGAAAGCTTTTGCTCACCGGCTCCGTAACTGATGGTTCTGAGGGATGCATTAAAAAGATATTTGCCGACCTGAAACTCATCCCGGTCAGAGTTTGAATTAAACATGCTGTTCCTTTTCAGGATGGCTTTGATCTTCATCAGCAATACCTCTGAGTCGAAAGGCTTGGTGATATAGTCATCGGCCCCGATGCGGAAGCCTTCCAGGATGTCTTTCTTTAAGGTCTTGGCAGTGAGGAATATGATCGGGATGTGTTCATCCTTTTTTCTGATCCCGGCAGCGATAGTAAATCCATCAACATGAGGGAGCATGACATCCAGAATGCAGAGGTCGAAAGACTGGTTTTCAAATGCCTGTAAGGCCAGGGCTCCGTCATCTACCCATTCAACATCAAAATCATGAATGTTCAGGTAGGATCTCATGACAGCCCCGAAGTTCTTGTCATCCTCAACCATGAATATTTTTAAGTTGCCGCTCATTATTTTGGTAAGAAGATATTAAATGTGCTGCCTTTTCCCGCTTCGCTTTTCACGCTGATGCTTCCTCCAAACGCTTCCACAATGGCTTTTACATAACTAAGGCCAAGTCCAAAACCCTTGATGTTATGTATGTTCCCGGAGCTCTTTCTATAGAACTTGTCAAATATTTTTTGCTGCACCTCTTTGCTCATGCCCATGCCATGGTCTTTAACGCTGATTGTAAGCCCATCATCCATATTCCTTGTGCTTATTACGATTTGCGGTTCAGCTTCCGAATACTTGATGGCATTGTCAAGCAGATTAAGCAGGGCATTTGTAAAATGATCGGGATCGATCTTTACAAGTGCATCTTCCGCTTTTGCAGCCACTTCTATTTCCCCATTCCTTTCGTTCAGCAACAGGCTTACCTTGGAAACTGCCATGTCAATGAGCTCATGTATATCTGTCTCGATTAAGTTAAATTCAAGCTCATGCTTGTCAAGCAGTGACATCCTCAGTACGCTTTCTACCTGCTTATTCATGCGCTGGATCTCTTCCCTGATAATACCGGTATAATACCTTACCTCTTTTTCTTCTTTAATGATCTTTGAATTATTTATCGAATCCACTGCCAGGGAAACAGTGGCAATAGGGGTTTTGAACTCATGCGTCATATTGTTTATGAAATCAGACTTAATGTCGGAAAGCTTTTTCTGGCGCAGGATCATGAAGATGGTGATGGCAAAGGTGGCCAGGATGATCAAAGTGAGCAAAAGGGAGCCTGAAAGGGTCCATGCCATTGATTTGAGCAAGTGTATATTCCGGCCGGGAAACTGCACGATCAGGAAATTGGATTCATCAAGAAGCTCATTTGGGAAGATGCTTACCACATATTTCTTATCTATATCTTCGGCATCAAATCCCCGGGAAGAGATTGGAAAAGACTTTGAGCTATCTATCAGCATAACTGCAAATTCAAAAGGTGCGTGGATGCCCTTATTGAATAGTTCTCCTGATAATACCTCAAAGAGGACAGAAGAGTCAACTCTTTCTTCTATAGGGATCGGTGTACATTCGATCTCGTAGGCCATCTTGATAAAGGCTTCACTCAGATCTTGTGCCTTTTTAATGATCAGGTAACCATTTTCAGGTCCTTCAATAATGGTGTCCCCACTACTGCCGACAAATACAATATCATGAGTAAGGAAAGTGCTCAGGCTGTCAATATGTACATTGGCCTTGACCCTGGCAACGGTACTTCGCAGACTATCGATACTCACTTCATGCTTATATTCAACGATCTCAGCTTCATTATCATCCTCTGTCCATACGTTTACAACATAATCAGAGCCAGCATCTGCCGTCAGGCTATACTGGTATGAGGTTCCTGAAGACGAATCACCATAAATAATGATTGTGCTTTCGAGGCTATCTTTTCTGACATTTAATATACCAGGCTTACTGAACTTATTGATCTCCTCCGAAAGCAAGAGAATATTTTCATGCGATTCGAGCTTCTCTGAGGTTTCACGAAGAGCCAGGTTGACAGTTTTGTTGAATTGTTCCTCACGTATGCTTATCGCATTGCGGATCCAGAACAGCTGTAAGAGGATGATCCCGGCCATGGAGATCCCCATCAGTATGACCACAAATATGAATAAGCGCCTGTTCATGAGCCCAAAATTATTAAATAATGTATTGAAAATAATAACTTTAACCTTTTCTTAACCTTTTTTAACTGTGTATTAACGCATCTGCTTCACCAAAATATGGCACCTGTGAATGGTATATTATGAATATCGAATATCAAGTAACGAGTATCGAATATCGTATATCGAATTTCCTTCCCCATTCTTATTCTTATTCTTATTCTTATTCTCATTCTTATTCTTATTCCTTGTTCTCTATTCTCTATTCTTTATTCTTTAACCTTTTCTTAACCTTTTTTAACCTGCTTTTAACTACTCGTTATCAACAGATAAATTAGTTTTGCCTTATAATATTTAACACAAAACACGATGATGAAAATGAACAGACACTTACTATTAAAAGGCCTTATCCTGATGATAATGGCGACCTTTACATTTTCTCAGGCAACTGCCCAGGAAACAAAAGAGGAAAAGAAAATTATCAAGATCAGGATGATTACCGATGATGATGGCAATACCACTATAGATACTACCA
>DAOVZP010000268.1 GCA_030635045.1 Bacteroidota bacterium
GGATATCAGCCCAAGGGCAGGCTGGGTGTTCAAGCTGGTGTTTGAAGACGTGCTTGGCTTGGTCCTGGATATGAGTTCCGACGGCTCGGTTCTGAAACTGGTAGGACAGCCGGTGCTGAACTATTCAACGGCTGAAGCTTCCCATTTGCTTTCTGTCACTCCTTATGGGCTATTATCAGAAACAGGACTCAGATCACAGGATATCACAATGGGGCAGTATGAAAGCCTGCCGGTATTTTTTTCCACCGGGGGTGGCGATATGCCATTTGATCCGTTTTCAATGATATTCTACCTGGTTTCAAGGTATGAAGAGTATCTTCCATTTCAGGCGGATGCCCACGGACGCTTTCCGCATACCGAAAGCCTCGCTTATAAAGAAGGATTCCTCGATATCGCCATCGTAAACCGGCTGGCATTGAAACTGAAAGATCTTTTGCTGCAAAAATTCCCGGAGCTTGAATTTAATTGCCCCGATCACCGCTTCATTCCTACAATAGATGTGGACATTGCCTTTGCACACCTTGGAAAAGGTTTTGTACGGACATACGGAGCCATGGCAAAACTCATCCTCAAAAGGGATTTTAAGGAAATATCCGGGAGGATCAAGACAATGAAGGGAAAGGCAGAGGATCCCTACGATAATTTTGATTTCCTTTTATCAGCATTTTCAAGACATGCACTGGAGCCTGTATTTTTTATTCTTGCCGGCACCCCTGGCCCTTACGACAGGAACCTGTCATTGAGGAATAAGCTTTTTGCCGATCTCCTGAAAAACCTGTCAGAAAGGGCTGATATTGGTGTGCATCCTTCGTATGGCGCAGGGAATTATCCCCGCAAAATCAAGATTGAGATAAGCAGAATTGCTGACGTAACAGGCAGGGAAGTAAGCAAAAGCCGGCAGCATTTTGTACGGATGAAATTTCCTGATACTTATGATGCACTGATACAAAACGGTATCCGGGAAGACTACTCCATGGGCTACGCTTCCATTTCGGGCTTCAGGGCGGGCATTGCATCCCCGTTCAGGTTTTATAATCTCAGGGAGGAAAAAGAAGCCTCACTGATGGTATACCCCTTCATGTTCATGGACACCACGCTGGATGATTACATGAAACTGGAACCGGAGGAATATCTTAATGCTGTCATTCCCCTGATCGAAGAGGTGAAGGCAGTGGGTGGCACACTCATTGCCATCTGGCATAATTATGCCCTGGCAGATGATGCACAAAAACACAAGGCTTTTAAGGATATACTTGATAAGGCAGCCGGATCATGATAAAATACTTCAAATATGAGCATATCGACAAGGAAAAGTGGGACGAATGCATAAGCCGGTCCTTCAATGGGGTGATATATGCTTACTCCTGGTTCCTGGATGTGGTATGCGAAGAATGGGAGGCATTGGTGGAGGGGGATTATGAAAGGGTATTCCCGATAAATTTCAAGAAAAAAGCTGGTGTCAATATCATTTTTCAGCCATTCTTTACACAGCAGCTTGGTGTATTTTCCAGAACTGAGCTTAATCCGGAAATAATCAACAGCTTCTTAAAGGCTATCCCTCGAAAATACAGGGTCATCGACCTGAACCTGAACATCCATAATAAACCGGATCTTCCCGACTTTGAATATACACCCCAGCTTAACCATGAGCTGGACCTGATCGGTGATTATGCCGGCCTCAGGAAGAATTATTCAACAAATACACGGCGCAACCTGGTAAAGGCTGAATCGGAAGGCCTTTCCGTAGTTAAGGGGATAAAACCCGATGATGTTATTGACCTTTTCAGGGCCAACAGGGGTAAGGGGATCAAGGTGCTGAAGGATGCCAATTACCTTAAACTCAAAAGATTGATCTATACCTGTATCTACAAAGGCATAGGCAGTGTTTATGGCGTTTATACGGAAAGCAATATTTTGTGCGCTGCTGCTGTTTTCCTCGTGAGCCATAAAAAATCTGTGTTCATATTTTCAGGCCTCAGCGATGAGGGCAGGGATAAAAGGGCTATGTTCTTTCTGATGGACCATTTTATCAGGGAGCATTCTAACAAGCACCTGACACTTGATTTTGATGGCTCGAACAATGAGGCATTGGCGCGTTTTTATAAAGGTTTCGGATCGACGAAGATTGATTTTATGAAAATTGGCCGCAATACCCTTCCGCTATACCTGAAAATCCCTTTTAAGTTTTATCGGAAGATGCGATCATAATTTGTACATTTGTTGAACAGTCCCCTAAAGGCATTGTAATATGAAGCTGCTGGTATCAGAGAACATAAGGGTTGCACTGGATTCAGTGAAAAGCCACAAGCTAAGGTCGTGGCTTACCATTGGCATCATTGCTTTTGGCATCATGGCCCTGGTGGGCATACTAACCTCCATCGATGCCGTAAAGTATTTTTTGAAAGATAACTTTACCATGATGGGTGCGAATACATTTTCCATTCGAAACCGTACGCTGAGAATCCATGTTGGCGGACAGGCTCCCAAGAGGGAGTATTATACTATCATCTCCTATGATGAAGCCATGGAATTCAAGGAAAGGTTTGATTACCCATCTTCGGCAAGCGTTAGTATCAGGGGGACGGGGATTGCAACAGTCAAATACAAATCTGAGAAATCGAGCCCTAATGTTGGTGTGATAGGTGGGGATGAGAATCATGTGACCAACACCGGATTTGAGATCGCAAGAGGCCGTAATTTGTCTGCCACTGAGATTCTCGACGGAAGGCATGTTGTTATTATCGGTAGTGAAATTGCAACAATTCTCTTTACTAATGATGAAGATCCCCTTGGTAAGGTGATCTCTATCGGGCCGGGTAAATATAAGGTTATCGGGGTCTTAAAAGAAAAAGGCTCCAGTGTCGGATTTTCTGGCGACAGGCGCTGTATCGTCCCATTAAATAACGTAAGGCGTTATTTCTCGCGGCCAAACATGAATTACAATATCTCTATCCAATCCGACAATCCGCAGAAAATGGAGGCTGCAATCAATGAGGCCATCGGCTTGTTCAGGATCATCCGTGATGTTCCAATCGGTGAAGATGATAATTTTGCTATCATTAAAAGTGATAACATCGTAGAAATGCTTAATGATTTCCTCAGTGAGATCAAGATAGGTGCCGTCGTGATCGGCATCATTACATTATTTGGTGCTGTTATTGGCCTGATGAACATCATGCTGGTTTCCGTTGCCGAGCGAACCCGGGAAATTGGAATTCGAAAGGCCGTCGGGGCAAACAGTTCCCGCATCCTCCGTCAGTTTCTGGTAGAAGCCATTGTGATCGGCCAGCTGGGCGGCATTTTTGGTATCATCCTCGGAATATTAATTGGCAATGGGGTCTCAGGCCTTATTGGGAGCGAATTTATCGTTCCCTGGGACTGGATGGGACTCGGAGTGGGCCTGTGCCTGCTCGTTGCATTGTTATCAGGGATCCTGCCAGCCGTAAAAGCATCGAAACTTGATCCCATTGAATCTCTAAGATATGAGTAGGGCGATGGGCGATGGGCGATGGGCTGTGGGCGGTAGGCGGTAGGCAGTAAGCAGTAAACTCCAAACTCTAGGCACTTCAAGTACTCCAAGTACTTCAAGTACTTCCCTTACTCATGCGCCCTAACATAC
>DAOVZP010000281.1 GCA_030635045.1 Bacteroidota bacterium
CGATACACCCAGGGAACTTCAGGGCTATAATGTGATATACGATGATTCGCTGCTTAATTTTACAACTGACACCTTCCACATATTGGATCAATCATTAGGATATGGACCTTATTTGGTTTGGGCGGAATATGAAGATTGCGGACCGGCCTCAGATTATATCTATGGCCCCCAGGAAATTGAAGAAATCAAAACACTGCCTGAGATCAGGATATTTCCCAACCCATGTGATCAGCTATTAACAATAAGATCATCTGCAAGCATGCAGGAAGTCAGCTTGATGAACTTAGAGGGAAAAAACATTTTCTCAAAGGAGATCGAAAGCAAGCGATATGTAATAGATGTGTCGCATTATCCTGCCGGAATTTACTATCTGCGCATCCAAACCATGGCATCTGCAGTAAGCCGGAAAATCATCATCCGTCACTAATACTTATTCATTTCACTTAGGCACTAGGAACCTGGCACTTTAAGGTGTTTGGTGTTAGGAAAGTACTTGGAGTACTTGGAGTACTTAGAGTACTTGAAGTTAGTTCCTGATTCCGGACTCCCATTTCTTCATTACCAATCTCCAATAACCATTAATCATTAGGATATCATCATTCATGCTTTGCAACCTTTTGTTGCAAATATTTGTCTTGATTATATATAAAGCCAATAAAATGGAGTGCAGAAGCTGGCCTAAGCTCCTTGTAATTATTATTTTGCTCGTCTTTCTGTCAGGAAATACGATTTGTCAGAATATTGAAGTTCCCTTTAAAGCTGACAGTATTGCCTGTGATACTTTTCCGCCACCTTTATGGCTGGATGCCATGATCAGCAATTACGTTGTTCATCTCTGGTGGCTAGCACCTGAATTAGAAATTACGGATAGCTATAATTACTTATTAGATGCCATAAGACCAGAAAACCTATTAAGGTACAATCTATACCTAAATGAGGAATTCATTGACAGCATAAGCTATTGCTGTGAAGATACATCCCATTATTACGATACCATGGATATTTGGTATCCACCTGGATATATAGAATACCATGTATCAGCAGTATATGATTTAGCACCTTGTGGCTTTACCGACTCGACGGCTGAATCCTCCTTAGAAGGCCCATTGAGTATTGGATTCCCTGAAGCTTTCATTTTGGCATTTATTGAAGACTGGAACACAGCATCTTTTTATCCAAACCATTGGATTGCTGATGAATACTGGTATGCTGATGGTCCATACGGACATCCTCCACCCTGCGCTACTTATTCCAATTTCCCGGATTCTGCCTACCAGCAAAGCCTGGTTTCCTGGTGGATTGATTGCATGAACCAACCAACTGGCGATACTACATATGTTATTGGTGATTTCTATCTGGAATTTGAGATCAAACTGAACCACTTACCGATGAGTGGTACTGATTACCTGGATGTAAAAATAAGCGATAGCCTTAATTGGCATGTAGTAGAACAGTTTTCGACAGAATCAGGCAGCTTTGGATGGGAGCTTCATACCATAAATATTACCGAATGGGCAAAAGGGAATCTGGTCAGGATCAACTTCACTGCACATGGTGAAGATGGGGCCAATATTCAAGACTGGTACCTCGACAACATCAGGATTTATCGTAAATGCAATCCACCCCGTGACCTTCACTGGGTAGTTTTTGATGAAGTCATGGCATGGAGTCCGCCTTTACCGCACACCACTGACAAAGGAACTCCAGTTAAAGAATTACAAGGATATCGTGTGTATTATAATATAACACCTTTAGCAATCACAACAGATACATTTCATATTATAGATACACCATTTGGCTATGGACCATATTATGTCTTAGCCGTTTATGAAGATTGCGAACCCGTATCAAATTACATCTACGGCCCACAGCAAATTGAAGAAAACAAAACTGACCCCGAAGTATACATCTACCCAAACCCGGCTGACGAACAAATTACGATCTCTGCGCAAAAATTCATTTCCAGTGTGAAAGTTACTGATGTTCATGGCAAACAATTGATACGATCAGAACCGCACAAAAAACAATGCATAATAGACACTCAAGGCATCGCAGATGGAATTTATATCATTCAACTTTCAATCGGAAACGATAATGTAAGCAGGAAAATAATTATCCAGCACTAAATTAACTCAGCACTCATCACTCGGCACTCGGCACTCCGGACTATTCACTAATTTTCGTAGTTTTGCATAGTACAAAACCTTCAGCCCATGGACCTCTCAGTTGTAAGTGCCGTATCACCCATCGATGGCCGCTATCACAAACAAACCGAATCACTTGCCTATTATTTTTCAGAGGCAGCCTTTATCAATTACAGGGTGTTTGTGGAAATAGAATATTTCATCGCCCTCTGCGAGATCCCGCTGCCCGGATTAAAGAGCTTCGACAAAGACAAATTCGATGAGCTGCGTGCCATCAGCCATGATTTTTCATTCAACGATGCGCACGAAGTGAAGGATATCGAAAAAACGACCAACCACGATGTGAAAGCCGTTGAATACTACATCAAGAAGAAATTCGACAAGCTTGGTTTCAAAGAATATAAGGAATACGTGCATTTCGGGCTTACTTCGCAGGACATCAACAACACCTCAGTACCTTATGCCACGAAACTGGCTTTTGAAGAGGTGCTTCTTCCACAATTGAAAGAGGTCCACAATAAGATCCTTTCCAGGGCGAAAGAATGGAAAAACATCCCTATGCTGGCCCGCACACACGGGCAACCGGCCTCCCCCACCCGCCTGGGCAAGGAGATTGCCGTATTTGCAGAAAGGCTCAAAAATCAGATGGACCTGCTGAAAACCATCCCTTTTTCGGCCAAATTTGGCGGCGCAACAGGAAATTTCAACGCTCATCATGTAGCCTTCCCTGATATCGACTGGGTGGCCTTTGGTAATGATTTTGTAAATAATAAGCTGGGGTTAAAAAGGCTTCAGACTACCACACAGATAGAGCATTACGACAACCTGGCGGCATTCTTCGACAACCTGAAAAGGATCAACACCATCCTTATCGACATGAACAGGGATATGTGGACTTATATTTCCATGGACTATTTCAAGCAGGTGATCTCGAAGGATGAGGTCGGTTCTTCTGCCATGCCACATAAGGTGAACCCCATTGATTTTGAAAACTCGGAAGGTAACCTGGGCGTTGCCAATGCGATCTTTGAGCATCTGGCAAAAGATCTTCCTGTATCACGCTTACAACGGGATCTTACCGATTCTACGGTTTCCAGGAATATCGGTGTGCCTGTCGGCCATACCATCATCGCCCTTAAATCATTGATAAAAGGGCTTAACAAGCTGGTGGTAAATACTGATGAGATCAATGCCGACCTGGAAGATAACTGGGCCGTTGTGTCGGAGGCCATACAAACGATCCTTCGCAGGGAAAATTATCCTGAGCCTTTTGAAGCACTCAAAGGCCTGACCAGGAAAAATGAGAAGATTGACAAAGCGGCTATTCACAGCTTTATTGACG